>NZ_JBDPLV010000064.1:0-67009 GCF_039871605.1 Acrocarpospora sp. B8E8
CCAGCCTGCAGGCGGCCTACCAGGCCGAGCCCGACCTGGCCCGCTTCCACTTGGAGCTGAAGGACTCCTTGAAGCTGGCCCTGACCGCAACCCTCCTGGGCGTGCTACCCCGCCGCTGACCTGCGTTGCACTGGACAGGCCAAAACCTCTGTATTTCTCGCGCTCGGACGGTGAAGGGGCCGGGGTGCCCAAGCTCGGGCCGCTGGCCCTGACCACTTCGGACTCCGCGTCAACGCTCTTCCTCGGGCCCGGCGGCGGCTGAGCCGTCACGCCGGCGACGGCGGCAGCGCCCGGCGGACCTGGTCGACCGAGGTGTGCAGAGCCGCGGCGAGCGCGGTCGTCTCGGGCACGCTCGCCGCTCGCTTACCATGCTCGACGGCGGCGTAGAGGCTGCGGCTGATGCCCAGCGCGGCAGCGACGTCGTCCTGGGCCAGCCCCAGTCGCGCGCGCAGCGTGACCAGCGTGACCGGTGTTCCGGGCGCCAGCAGCTGCAGCATGTCGACGCCGAGCACGGCCGCCAGCGCCTGCACCGCCTTCGCCCGCGGCCTGGTCCGGCCGGACTCGTAGCGGGACACCTGCACCACCAGCGTGCGGATCAGCCGACCGGCCCGTCCTGGTGGCTGGAAGAGGCCTTCCGCGGCCACTGCGCCGGGAGTCAGGCGACCAGACGGAAGCGCTGGTTGCGGGTGCCCGGGGCGAAGCAGTCCCAGGTCTGCATGTATGCGCCATTAGCCGTGGATGCGCCGGTCACGTCCAGGCAGCGCTGGCCCACGTCGGCCTTGATGCGGTACGCGCCCATGCCAGCGTCCCAGGTCAGCCACCACTTCTGGTTGTACCCACCGGAGCAGGTCCACTGCTGCACTACGGCTCCGTTGCCCGAGTTGCCATCGCGCAGGTCGAGGCAGGCGCCGCTGTGCGCCGACACGATCGTGTACAGCTCGCCGCTGGGGTGGCCCGCGCTCCGGATGTACCACTTCTGCTGTGAGTTGCCGCTGCACGTCCACTGCTGGATCCGGGCGCCGTTGGCCCGGGACCCATTGACGACGTCCAGACACTTGCCGCTGTTCAGCGGCCGGAGCTCGTACTTGATCTCGGCCGCGCTTGCCGGTGTGGCGGCGAAGATGGCGACGAAGGCGGTCACCGAGCTGATGAGGCGTTTCATCGAGGTCCGTCACTGTCCTTCGAATGGGCACTGGTGCCGATTTCCATATCCCTCGGGCTGAGTCTCGGACATGTCGGTATACGTGGGGTATAGGCCCTGCTAAGCACGCGCTTTGGCGCTGCGACGGCGGCCACCTGTACCGCGTTGCTCCTGGTCAGGCCCGACCGGCACATTGCGTAGCGCGTCTAGGATCCGGACGCGTTGTCCGCCGCGTGGTCGGCGGGGCCGGCCCCAGGCTGACGGACAGGGTTCCCAAAATCACGGACAAATGCCGGCCTATCGTGCGCGCCTGGGTGTTCCCGGGAGGTGATCTGGTGTTCGCAACGTCCGCGATCGAAACGGAGCAATCGTGATCAGAAAGCTCGTCGCGACGACCGCCGCATTACTGGCAGGTGCGGCGCTGTTCGTCACCCCGGCGTCGGCCGGGGCCGCCGCGTTCGACCCGAACCCCACCATCGGAGGCAACGGCCTGGCCGTTCCGGCGCCGCACTACGCGACGGGAGCACGCGGAGTCAGCGCACCCTCCTACCTGCCGAGCTGCCCGTTCCAGCGGGTCTGCATCGCGGTCCTCGACTATCAGGACAGCAACATCAACACCTGGAAGATCTACGACCTGTACCAGTGCGGCGACTACTCGTTCTACGACTGGCACGCCCGCGGCTGGATCCGCAACAACCAGTCGGGCGGGGCGGTGGCGGTCCGGCTGAACTCCACGTGGGGCGTGCTCAGCCCGACCCACCCGGTGGCTGGACGTGAACTGGGAGCCCGCCTACCACTTCCGCCCTTGTTGATCTAAGCCCCTCGCCGCGCCAGATTGGCGGCGACGTGCATCCGGTTCCCGTGCGTACGGCTGTCGCAGTGCACGCGGGACCGGTTGCGCGAATCGTTCGTGGCAGGGCCATTACACCCGGCGAATCCCGATGTACGGATGGATGCGCGACTAGGGTGATCGGTCGCTCGGAGTGGGACCGATCCCAAGGGAGAATCCGTGGTTCGTCGTCGTGTCACCATGCTGTTAGCCGTGCTCATCGCACTGTCCGCATGCTCAGGTCAGGACATCGTCATTTGGCCGCCCGCCGGCTCCAACACCGCGCCGGCCGGTACGGTGGTGGCCCTACCAGACGTGCTCAAGCTGGGCGAGTCGGCGGAAATCACGGGGGAGAAGGGGCACCCGCTCACGGTGACCCCGGTCGGGGTGTACTTCTACCGAGGCCGTGTGGGGGATCGGACGCTGCCGGTGGAGAAGTGGTTCGCCGCGGTGGCGATCCGGGTGGAGGGCGCGGACAGGATGCCGCCGGACGCTGTGGGGCAGTGGTTCGTGCGGCACGGCACCCGCTTCTTCGGCACCAGTTCGGGGAACTCCGACGTCGCGCCGTGGGTGGGCTCGACAAACGCGGGGATGACTCCGGTCGCGCCGGGCGCGCCGGAGGTCGCGATCAAGACGTTCGACGTCCCGAAGGGTGGCGGGCAACTCCAGTGGACGTCCATGGAGGAGCCGCCTGTCCGGTGGCAGCTTCCGGGGCGTACGGCAGGAGAAGGGCTGGACGAGGTGGTCACGTTCATGAAGAACCGCTAGCCAGCACGGTCATTTCACAGTGATTCGGGGGTGGCTCGCTATGCGGTGGTCGGGGTCGGGTTTCGTGTCGGTGGCTGCTGCCGAACCGGCGTGTACGACAGGAGGTCGGCTTCCGTCGTAGGCTGAATCCCGCGCGTGATGGACAGGAGGCTGAGGTGGCCGAGGCGACGCTGAGCGAGACGATGGTGGCCGAGGTGATGGCCGAGTTGGCCGGGCTCGAGGACCCAAGGGCGCGCGAGGTGAACGAGAAACACGGTGACGATCACGGTGTGAACCTCAGCAAGCTGCGTGCGGTCGCGAAGCGGCTGAAGACGCAGCAGGAACTCGCGTGCCAGCTCTGGGAGACCGGTGACACCGCGGCGAGACTGCTGGCGCTCCTGATCTGCCGCCCGAAGGCGTTCGGGCGTGACGAGTTGGACGTCATGTTGCGCGAGGCGCGCAAGCCCAAGGTGCACGACTGGCTCGTGAACTACGTGGTGAAGAAGAACCCGCACTCCGAAGAGCTGCGCCTGGCCTGGTTCGCCGATCCGGATCCAGTGGTCGCGAGTGCCGGCTGGGCGCTGACCACCGAACGCGTGGCGAAGAAGCCCGAGGGCCTCGACCTCGTAGGACTGCTCGACGTCATCGAGGCGGAGATGAAAGACGTCCCGGATCGCCTGCAGTGGGCGATGAACCACTGCCTGGCTCAGATTGGGATCGAGCACGGCGAGCACCGCGCCCGTGCGCTCGACATCGGTGAGCGCCTGGAGGTGCTCAAGGACTACCCGACTTCCCCGGGCTGTACGTCTCCGTTCGCGCCCATCTGGATCACCGAGATGGTGCGCCGAGCACGGTGAGAGTCGGCGGTAGCAAATGAGGGCGGCGACGAAGGATGCAAATTGGTCCGCTCGGCGTTCGTAGCGCCGGTGTAAGCGGCGGCAGCCGGCCTTGAGGAGTACTGTCACCCATCAGGTACCCGCCGACCAGGCCGCTCGGGATATCGCGGACGCCTTCACCAAGGCGGAGGACGCTACTCACCGCTCATCATGAAAACATGAAGCTGAGGGCACATCCGATCGTGCGTGGCGGTCTGGCCCTTTCGGGCCTCGCATTCTCTCTCCCCCTTACCACTCGCAGGGTTTTCCGGCAGTGGCTGGAGCCGTACAACGACCAGTGCGTCGCCACGCTGCGAGGGTGGGTCGAACAGGAGACCCGCACCGGGCCGGACTAACCCTCACCCGTAGAGCTGATCACATTCACGACTCTCCCTGGCGAGGTTGGGTCGATAATTCCTGCCATGTGGGTGCGACTGACCATCGGGGACTTCTCCCGGATGACTCATTTGAGTGTGAAGGCGCTACGGCACTACCACGACATGGGGGTGCTTGAACCGGCCGAGGTCGACCCGGTCTCCAGCTATCGCTTCTATGCGCCGAGTCAGGTGCCGACCGCGCAGGTGATCCGTAGGTTGCGGGACCTCGGCATGCCTCTGGACGAGATCAAGGAGGTGTTGCAGGCTGCGGATGTCGAGTCTCGGAACCGGGTGATGGTCGCGCACCTGCAGCGGATGGAGTCACAGCTTGCGCAGGCGCAGTCGGTCGTCGCTTCGTTGCGATCGTTGTTGGAACGGCCGCCCGCGCCCATCGCGGTTGAGCACCGGTCGGTGGGCCCGGTGCGGGCACTCGCGATCTCTGAGCATGTGTCGATGCCCGAACTGGACGCGTGGTGGGACGGGGCGTTCCGGGAGCTGGATGCGGCGCTGGTAGCGGCGGTCGTGTCGCCGGCCGGGCCTCGTGCCGCGTTGTACTCGGCTGAGTACTTCGCGTTCGAGGCCGGCGGCGAAGTCGTCGCGTACATCCCGATCACGGATGAGGTGAGCGCCGGCGGCCGGACCAGGATGCTGGAGATCCCTCCGGCGGAGCTGGCGGTGGCCGTGCACAAGGGCGACTTCGGCAGTCTGGACCAGACCTATGGCGCGCTCGGTACCTACGTGGCAGAGCGGGAGATCGGCGTGGACGGGCCGATTCGCGAGCACTACCTGGTGACCGCGTTCGACACCGAGGACGAGTCCCGCCACCTGACCGAGGTCGGTTGGCCGATCTTCCGCACCACACGGGCTTGACCCTCCCGTAATGGGAGACCCGACGGTCGGTGCGTGGACGAGATCAACCGCATGCTCGCCAGACAGCGCCAGGCCGACCTCGTACGGGAGGCTCAACGCAGCCAACTGGCACGGGAGCACCAGGCCGCCCGCCGGGCCCCAGCTCGCCTCGGGCTTTCGCGCGAGCTGTGGCTCGTGGTGCTCGGGATCTTCTTGAACTACGTCGGCTACGGCGCAGTCCTGCCGTTTGAGGTCATCTATCTCCACGACGGTCGCGGGTTCAATCTGGGCGTCGCCGGTCTCGTGGTTGGCTTGATCAATGGTGTCGCGGTGGTGACCGCGCCGCTGGCCGGCCCGCTCATCGACCGTTTCGGGGCTCGTGCGGTGGCCGCTGGCGCCGGGGTTGTCCTGGCTGCCGGATATACCGGCCTGGCGTTCGTCCACTCGCCTGCCCAGGCGTTCGTGGCCGCCGCGATCGCGGGCGCGGGAAACGGCGCCCTGAACCCGAGCCAGTCAACGCTCGTCGCGACGCTCGCACCGCAGCAGCTGCGCCATCGCGCCACCGCGGTCTCGCGGGTTGCCGCCAACGTCGGCGTCGGGATCGGCGGCGGGGTTGGCGGCCTCGTCGCGGCGTACGGCTTGACCGGGTTCGTGGTGCTGTTCCTGGCCAACGGCGTGACCTACCTGGTCTATGTGTGCGTGTTGGTCGCCGTTGTGCGCGGGGACGCGCGACCGGAGCCGATCACGGGCGGGTATCGGCTCGTGGTTCGTGACCGCGCGTTCGTCCAGCTCGCGCTGATGAACGTGGCGATGATCGCGGTCGGTTGGGGCGTGTTCACCTGGCTCGTCCCGCCGTACGCCAAAGACGAGGTGGGCATCAGCGCGCAGCTCATCGGGTTGTTGCTGCTCGCCAATGCCGCCACGGTGGTCCTAGCCCAGGTGCCGATCGCCGTGTTCGCCGAGGGCCGCCGGCGAGCCGTGATGATGGCGCTGGCAGCGGGGATGTTCGTCGGCGCATGCCTGCTCGTGCTCGCCGCAGGCACTGGCACCGACCTGGCTATCGCGGCACTGTTCGTGGCAGCGGTCCTGGTCGGCGTCGGCGAGTGCTTCCACACGACCGTGCTGATGCCGCTCGCCGCCGATCTCGCGCCAGCGGGTCTGCGGGGAAGGTACATGGCGTCGATCGGGCTCTCATGGTGGATCGGCCTGGCCATCGCATCGGCGTTCGGCGCCCAGCTGCTCAGTGTCTCGCCGACCGCGGCGTTCCTCGTGGCCGCGGTTGTGGCACTGGCGGCCGGCGTCTCGGCACTGACGCTGGAGCGCAGGCTGCCCGACGCCTGCCGGCTGACACCTCGCCCCCACCGGTCGCCGGATGAGTAGAGAGCCCAGTGAGGTGCCGGGTTTCCCCATGGTCGCCCGGCACCCCCTGGCCATGATCAGCTCTCGGGCGTGCCGCCGTTCTCGGCGATCAGCGCGTCGGCGTCACGCAGGAGCAGGGTCCTGACCTGAGCGTCCGAGACGATCTTCGGGTCGTTGACCGCCTCGACGAAGCGCTCAAGCTTCTTGACGATCTTCTTCTTGTCCCGTTCGCGTCCCCTGTCCTCCGACACCATGACCTTCGAGATCCGGTCCTGCAGCTTCGCGGCGCCGGTGGCGTTGAGCTTCCCGGCGGCCTCGAAGCGGTCGATCAGCGCGGAGATGTCGTCCGTCGAGGTCTCGATGGAGAACGTCACCGTCTGCACGGTCTGGTTGCCAGTGTTGTCGACGGCGGTGACGGTGAGCGTGTGCTCGCCCAGGGCCAGCTCGTACAGCTTGAGCGTGCCCGGCTCGAACGGCTGCCCATCCAGCGCGCCGGTCACCGTCTTCACCCCGGACCCGGAGTCGATGGCCTCCCAGCCGATCGGCAGGTCCAGGCTGTCGCCGTACCGGGTGCCGTCCGCGACACCGGTGATCAGCACGGTGGGCGCGACGCTGTCTTCGATCTTGACCGTGACGGCCTTGATCTCCTCGACGTTGCCGGCCTTGTCGGTGGAGCGGTAGCGCAGCTCGTGCTCTCCCTCACCCGAGATGATCACCGTCTCGGTGTACGGCGTCCACCCGCCACCGTCCAGCGAGTACTCGGTGCCCGCCACGCCAGACGTCGCGTCCGCTGCGGAGAGGACCACCGACACGCCGCCGGCCGGAGTGGTGTCCGCGGTGGTCACCGGCGCGGTCGCGTCCACCTTGACCGCGAGGGTCTTGGCGTCCTCGACGTTGCCCGCCTTGTCGGCGGAACGGTAGGCCAGCGTGTGCGAGCCGTCGCCGGTGATGACCACCGGCTCGGCGTAACCGGTCCAGGCGCCGCCGTCGAGCTGGTACTCGGTACGGTCGACCCCGCTGCCCTGGTCGGCCGCCGACAGCGTGACCAGCAGCGCGCTGGTGTACCAGCCGCTCGCCGGCTGGGCCGGGTCGGTCGTCGCGGTCGTCACCGGCGCGATCCCGTCCAGGGAAAGGGTCAGCACGGCCGGGTTGTGGTCGGCCACCTTGTGCCCGTCGGTGAACCGGTCAGCGTAGTCGGTGCTGATCGGCGCGTAGCGGAAGTCCGCCACCGCGCTGTCCAACCCGTCGGTGACCAGCACGTGGTCGAGCGTCTGCAGCACGCCCTGGTAGTGCGAGCTGTAGCGGAACTCGGCCGGAGCGCTGCCCCAGAGGTTGGTCAGGCTGCTGCCGGTCTGCAGCGCGGCCAGCGGCGGCTCGGTCTCGAACTGGTTGAGGTCACCCAGCACGATCACCTGACGGCCGGCCGCCTCCAGCGACGCCACCTGGTCGCGCAGCCGGTTGGCCTGCTGCAGCTGGCAGGCGCCGGACGCGCCGCTGCCGCCCTTGGACTTGAAGTGGTTGTTCACGATCGTGAACTCCCGGCCGTACACCTGGACGTCGAGAGCCAGCGGCGGCCGGTCGTAGGCGAGGCCCGAATCATCGCACCCCGCGGTGGCCCGGTCGAACTGACGCAGGTTCGACACCGACACCCCGTCCTTCACCAGGTAGCCGACGTCGATGCTGCGGGAGTCGTTGCCCTCCAGCAGGTACGCGGTGTAGCCACCGAGCGTGCTCGCCAGATCCCTGAGCACCGCCAGGTTGTAGACCTCCTGTACGGCCACGATGTCGGGACGCTTCAGCAGGCGGTCGACCGCGTCGGCCAGGCGGGCCTTCTTCTCGTCGTACTCGGCCTGGCTGACCGGGGACAGGTCCAGCTCCACGCCGACCGGGAAGTAGTTCAGCACGTTGAACGACACCACCCGGACCTGACCCGGGGCGGCCTGCGTGACACCCGCGTACGGGTAGGCCACCGGACCGTCCACGACGGACGGCACCGCGCCCGGCTGTGGCATCAGCTTGTAGTGGCTGTAGGAGAAGGAGAGCGGACCCGTCGCGTCACGCACCTCGTCGAAAAGGTCAGCCGTGACGTAGGTGGTGGACGGAGCCGATGGCTTGTACGGGTTCCCCGGGTTGCCGGCGCCCGCGTCGGCGTCGAGCGCGAGCAACGATGCAGGCAACGGCTCGCCCTCCAGGATCCGGTCGCGGGTGGTCCCCGGCGTGAGGAAGAGCTCGCCGAACTTGTTGGTGCCGCCCGAGTTCGCCGTACCCACGGGCAGTTTCACCAGCATGTTCTCCAGCGACTCGTAGTAGGGCTTGTCGGCGCCCTGTGACTCGGCCCGCGCCTGGTCGATGACGACCGCAGCAGGTACGGCCGCAGTGCCGACCTTCGTCGGCTCCTGGCCGATCTGCTCGGCGATCTCGGTGAGGCCGAACTTCTCCTTGACCTGGCCGGTCACCCGGACGACGTCACCGGGGCGGAACGAGGAGGCCGTGTCCACGTACCCGACGAAGATGCCCTCGGACGTGGCCGGGTTGCCGTCGTCGTCGGACGGCAGCGACTGCAGGAAGATGCCGCGGTCCTCCGGGTAGGTGCGGTCGTAGTCGGCGCCCACCTCGTCGTCGATGCCGGTGACCACACCCTGCACGGTGACCGTTTTGCCGGAGCACGGCGACGCGGCGCCGCTGCCCTGGATGCCGTTGATCTTCGTGCAGTCCCCAGCGGGCGGCGGGTCGCTCGGACCCTCGTTCACCCCGCCCTTGGTCAGCTCCACGTCATCCCAGTACATGGTCATGTTGGGGAACGGGGAGACAGCCTTGCGGTCCTGCAGGTTGCCGACCCGCACCGAGGTCACGGTGAAGTCGGTGAACCCGAACGTGGTCCTGATGTCGGCGTCGAGATCCCGGGAGTTGGCGACCCAGTCGCCGTTGCCGGTGAACTGCTCGCCGATGATGTACTTGGTCGTGGCCGAGTCCTGCGGCGAGCCGGTGTAGTCGGTGCGCGAGTTGGGGTGGAAGTAGCGCAGACCGTTGAGCTGGCCGCCCGAGGTGAACTGCACCTCGGCCATCGCACCGGCCCAGTTCGCGGAGCGTGAGTCGGGGTAGAAGGTCTGCGCGGCGTCGTAGCTGAAGAACAGGTCGTTCGCGCTCGGTACGTTGACGTTCTGCTGGGCGGCGATGCCCTGGACGCCAAGGTTTGAACCAATCTGCCAGAACATCTCAAGTGCGAACTGCCCATCCGGGATCGGATTGGGCGGCGGAAACTGACCGGACGCGTTGAAGGTCTGAACGACCCACCGGAATGGAGCGTTCTCATTCCCTATCAGCACCGGCGTCCACCCGGTAGGGGTGGCCGCGTTGGCGCCAGGCTGCTCGAAGCTCGGGTTCTGCAGGTACTCGGTGGCGGTCTCGGCCTGAGCGACCGTACCCGACAGGGGTGCGGCGACCAGCGCGGCCACGATCACGGCAGTGATCCGCCGGCCGAGTCCTCTCTGGAGGGATCTCATGGCTTGGCTTTCCTCCTCGATACGCGCGGATTCATGATCCGGATCCGTAGCCAAGCGATCAGGGGTGGCCGAGCGCTGAACCCTGGTCGGCCATCAACCGTCGATTTGGCACGATCTACGACTTATGCGGCGAGTCGGCGGACAGCTGTCCGGTTTGCTCCTTGATGCCGGTGTCGCGGGGTCGGCGAACAGGCGGGACCGCGGGGAGAAGGCGGCGGTGTAGACGGCGGCGGCCCGGCTCTGCCGGGCGGCACGGCGGACGCCCATTCATTGTGGGCGAAGAGTCCACTTAGCAGAGATTCCCGGCCGCCATTGGTCCTATGGATGCGATTCCTCGCGGGTTTAAATGGACGAATCCAAGCGATTGTCGGTCCGAAAGGGCGACTATGAACAAGACATCAAGGTTGACCAGGCTCGTCGCCGTTCTCACCGCAGCCAGCGCGATGGTCTGCGGTCTGGCGGCCACCCCCGCGCGCGCGGCTACTCCCATCGACATACGCGATGGCCGGCTGACCATTCAGGAAATCTTGCAGATCAACGGAATGGACGACAGCACGCCGAAGTCCGCTGAGTTCGCTTCCGCCGGTCGAGAGTCGATGACCGAGGAGGAATTCTACGCGCTGATCGAGAAAGGGCAGTTCGACAAGTTCGAGAATTGGGTCATCGTCGACTATCCGGCACCGGAAACCACCATCAACGATGTCGCTCAGCGGCAATTCCCCGGTGGCTATGGCGACGAACACCTCATAGTCTTCTCGATCGACCTTGGAGGTTGGACTATCACTGTATCCTGCGTCAATTGGGGAGGTACCCCACCCACAATAGTGTGCTCAAGCAGTGGGCGCCCCTCGTAGCATGCGGCGCGGCCCGGTCGTAGTCGCCCAGTTCCTTGGCCGTGATCCTGAGAACGGTCGGCCCGACTTGCATCATCCGGCTGCGGATAACGTCCGGGGACAAAGCTATCTATTCGCTATAGGCAGTGCGTGGTACCGCCTTGCCGCGGATGATTCGCGGCAAGGCCGGGATCAGGGGGTCTCAGCAGGTCAGCTTTCTTTCTTCAGTGCCTTCTGCGGCGTGCAGTACGGGCAGGCGGGTGCGGGGTCGACGCAGACCTTGACGCTGTCGCTGTCGTTGGACGGGTCGAGGTCCAGTTCCTTGCCGCTTGCGGTGGCGGTGTTGGTGGTTTCGGCGACCGTGGTGGCCTTGGCCTGGATGGTCAGCGTGGCTGTGGCGCCGGCGGCGAGCGTGCCGACGGTCCAGGTGTCGCCGGGACGCCCATCCGGGTGCTCCAGATCTCGATCAGGTGATCGGTGGAGGTCGTCCGCCAGCCCGGCACCGCGTTCGAGCCGCCTTGCGAGGCATCGGGGAACGAAGCCCACGCCCCGCCGGTGACGATGGGCTGTTCGAAGCCGCCGTTGGCCAACGCCACTCGCTCCGGACAGGTAGCCGGATCCGGTGCGGCCATGCGCGCTGGGCCGGCGTGCGCCTGGGTCGGCGCGGTGCCGGCCAGCACCGCATCGGACAGCGTCAGCGGCAGGGCCGTCGCCGCCAGGGCGGCAACTGGATAAAGCATCCTGCGGATGTGCTTCATGATGATGTTCCTCTCGATGGGCGGAACTGCGTCCGTCCACCAGCGCCGGAGGATCCGCGCTGGCACCACACCGCAGATTCGCGTGAGGGGATCACCAGAGGGGATGTGACACGTACCGCTCTGCCAATATTTGGCACGATCTTGTTTGTGAGGACTCCCAGCAGCGAAGATCCCGATCCGGTCCAGGCAGCGCCGCAGGGAAAGCACGCGGGTGACCATGCCACCTAAACCGTGGAGCCGTGTCCGTACACTTGCCGGTTTTGGTCGCACCGATAAATAAATACCGGTCTGGTCTGAATTTCCACGCTCCTGATCGTTGCTCCCCGTTGTGGTCTGCTGAAGCGGAAGGAGGAATCGTGGGGCTGGCCAAGAAATGGATGATGGAACTCGAGGAGCGGGGCTTCGGCGACACCGGCGACCACGCGGTGTGCCTGACCTGTGTTCTCAGCGACGACCTGCGGAAACAGCTCTCCGAGATGGTGTCCGTCCCGAAGTGCTCCTTCTGCGGCGAGGAGTCGCCCTCGGTGGACCTCGAGGACCTCCTGCCGCTGGTGATGGACGCGATCCGGTTCTTCTATGAACGCTCGGAGGAGAGCCTGTTCTGGAGCGATGACGTCACCCGTCGCTCCAGCACGTGGGAAGTCGTCACCGATGTGTGCTCCGGCATGCTGAGCGACGGAGTTGTCGAGGTGATCACCGAGATCATCCCCGAAGACGACTGGAACGAAGATCCGGGGCAAATGCGACCGGACAGGGCACTCAGTCTCGCTTGGGAGATCTTCAAGGAGAAGGTCAAACACGAGACCAGGTTCGTCTTCCTGGCCCTTCCAGAAGAACCATCAGATCACCCGGACGACTTCACCACCACCGAACTCCTCGAAACGCTCGTGAAGATCATCAAGCGTCAGAACACGATCGTGGAACTGCCCGCAGGCCACGTGTTCTTCCGCGGCCGCCTGATCGACAACCCAGACCAGGTCGAACAGTACAACGCGGAGAACCTGGGCTCACCTCCACCGAGAAAGGCGTCGGCCAATCGGATGAGCCCGGCCGGGATCTCCATGTTCTACGGAAGCGACGACGCCGAGACCGTGGTCGCCGAGATCGGCGCGCACAGCGCCAGCCGGTTCGCGGTCATCGCGGGGTTCGAGGCCGTCCGGCCGCTGCGAATGGTCGACCTAGCCGGGTTGCCGGAGGTCCCGAACTACTTCAGCCCCCAAGGCCGTGAGCAGTTCTTCGACGTGATGTTCCTCCGCGCGTTCGCCGCTGATCTGCGGGAACCGGTCTCCTTCAACGGCGGCGAACACATCGAGTACGTTCCCACCCAGGTCGTCACCGAGTACCTGCGCTGGCTACCCCAGCTCGCCCTCGACGGTGTGCTGTTCACCAGTCCACACAACGGCGGCCGCTCGTGCGTGCTGTTCTGCGGCCCCGACGCCTGCGCCGACAGTGGCGAGGAAACCGAGGAGACCGTACTGCGACTCCGGAAGGGGTTGGTACGGGTCCTCCGTGTCGTGTCCGTCCCGGCAGACCTCTGATCCCTCCAGTCATCGATACCGCCGTCTCGCTGGCCTGCGCAAGCTCCGCTGCAATGGGAACCATCGCTGGTAGGGAGCTGCCTTGCATGTCACTTAACCCCGGATTGACTAGCACGGCGACCGCACGCCGCCGTTCGCGCCGGCGATCAATTCAGACCGCTCTGAGCCAGCCGCTTCGTCACAGCGCGGAGTTGTGACCTCCACACAATGCCCACGGACTCTGCCACCCCCCACAGTGACCCGTGGCCATGTTTCAGAGGTCATCGGGACAGAAGTCCGGGTCTCTTCGTCAGGCGTGACCGGTGCATACTGCCGCAGCTCGCCGTCCCTCAACATTGACAACCTGAAAAACGCCTCCTCCTGATCCATCATGAAGACCTGCAGCGCGTTCGGGCACCGCCAGGGCATCTGCGCAATGTGATCAAGGACTGCATTCAGGTCGGCATGGTTGAGCGCACCGGCCCACATATCGCACTCGGGGTACTTCCACCCACCCCATGCCGTGTCCTCGCCAGTGATCTCGCAGAGAAAGCCGCAACCTCGCCCTGGCCTATCCCGCAGCGGAGCTTCCGTACGCAGCCAATCGCTCAACGCCTCCACGTTCGGACGGTCATTCGAATCGATCGACACCATCACGTTGGTGACCCAGCTCATCCGCCTATTGTCCGCCTTCAACGTCCGCACCGCCCGAGTCAAGGTCGGCCGCACTACTCAGGCAAGCACCGCGTGCTGGGATGGACGTCCAGGTCATCACTCCACCAGTTGGGACGATCATCTGGACGTCGGGGGTTGCGCGGCAAGACGCACGATCTGGCCGCAGCCCGGACCTGGGGCGCCTTGCGGGCGTTGGAGCGAGCCGGGATCCTCAGTCCCTCGCCAAGGTGGCGATCATCCTTCGTCGCAGTGCAACAAGTGATCGGAATGCGGCTGATTGCGGTAGGAATGAAATGTGGACCCTGATTTAGCCTCGCGCATCCTGCACAGAGTCCGTTTCGTCGCCCGGCTGTTGCTTCTGCTGCTCCTCCTGTGTGGCGCGTTGGTCACTAGTGCGAGTTACATGCCTTCCCCGCGGACGGTCGAGCAGTTTCGCAGTGCGGTGATGGCCGGTGACGTCGACCGGGTGAGCTACCAGATCTTCGGCCCCGACGAGTTGGCGTCCCTGGTGTGGTCGGAGTCGCCGCTGGTGTGGCACGAGGTGGAGGGCAGGATCGCCGATTCTGAGGGGCTGTACACGCCGGAGCGGCTCATGGCCGACGTGCGTCGCGCGTCCGTCCGCCCGTCCGTGGTGCAGCATGGTGGGCGAGAGCCCGCTGTGAGCAATTCGATCTTTCCTGACTGGCCTTTCGAGCTTCCCGGCGGTTCGAATCTGTGGTGGGTCGCCGCCGTCTGGGTGGCCGCCTTCGTTTCCATGCTGGGTTCCACGCCTCGTCTGGCCAATCGATGGGCATGGTTCTGGATGTTCACCGTCGGACAAGTCGGGGCGCTTCTGTTCCTGATCATGGAACCGAGGCCTCTGTGGAAGGGCCCCGGCGAAGGGCTCACTCCGACCGAGCGGATAGAAGGTGGCCGTGGCTGCCTGTACTCGATCCTCCTGGGCTTCGTCTCCGTGGCCGTGGCTCTGGGCGTCGGCCAGCTCGTCAAACTGGTCTTGGGCTGAGCTGTCGCGGCGTCAGAAGAGGCCTTCTATCCATGAGGGCGGGGCTCCACCCAGGAACGAAGGGATGGGTCAGGCCGTGACCCGGGGGGTCACGGCCATCGGTCTTGGTCAGTCGCTCCCGAATCTAGTGACGAGCCGCCGGTCCTTCACGTAACCCACCCCGAAGTGGCAGGGGCATTTCATTCCGCTGTTTGCCGGGTTTACCAGCGGTTCGCGAGTTGGGGGGCGATCAGTTCGTCGTAAATGTGGTGTACGGCGCTGAGTGCTTCGTCCGATAGTGGTGGGAGGGTGGCTGCCGCCGCGTTGTCTTGGGCCTGCTTCGGGTTGCGGGCGCCGGGGATGACCACGCTTACTCCGGGTTGGTCGATGATCCAGCGGAGTGCGAACTGGGCCATGGTGGCGTCGGTGGGGACCAGCGGTGCCAGCTGGCGTACCGCCGCCAGGCCGGTGGTGAAGTCGACGCCGGAGAAGGTCTCGCCGACGTCGAACGCCTCGCCGTTTCTGTTGTAGTTGCGGTGGTCGTTTTCGGGGAACTCGGTGTGCTCGTCGTACCTGCCGGACAGCAGGCCGCTCGCGAGGGGGACTCGCGCGATGATGCCCACACCCGCCTTCTGCGCGGCGGGGAGCACGTCCTCCAGTGGGCCGAGTCTCAGCATGTTCAGGATGATCTGCACGCTGGCCACGCCTGGCCGGGCGATCGCCGCCAGTGCTTCCGCTCGGGTCTCCACGCTGACTCCGTAGGCGGCGATGCGTTCCTCCTCGACGAGGGTGTCGAGCGCGTCGAAGACTTCGTCGGTGGAGTGCACGATCGTGGGCGGGCAGTGCAGTTGGACCAGGTCGAGGGTGTCGACGCCCAGGTTGGCCCGCGAGCGGTCGGTCCACGCGCGGAAGTTGTCCAGCGTGTAGACCTCCGGGCGTTGCGGCACCCGGCGGCCCATCTTTGTGGCGACCGTGAGGCCCTCGGTGGATCGCGACTTGAGGAAGGTGCCGATCACCTGTTCGCTGCGGCCGTC
This sequence comes from Acrocarpospora sp. B8E8, assembly GCF_039871605.1. Taxonomy (NCBI): domain Bacteria; kingdom Bacillati; phylum Actinomycetota; class Actinomycetes; order Streptosporangiales; family Streptosporangiaceae; genus Acrocarpospora; species Acrocarpospora sp. B8E8. Next base: position 15,480 of record NZ_JBDPLV010000064.1, read on the forward strand.
GCCGTAGACGTCGGCGGTGTCAAAGAAGGTCACACCGCTGTCGAGGGCCGCGTCGAGTACGGCGAGCGCGGTGTCCTCGTCCACCTCACCCCAGTCGGCACCGAGTTGCCACGTGCCGAGCCCGATCACGGACACGTCCTGATTCAGTCGGGCAATCGTTCGCTGTTCCAACGTCTTCCTCCGTAGTGAGAGCTGTCCGCTACCAAGGATCGGGGCAGGGTTTGGGCGGCGTCCAATCAGGGTTCTGAATCATGGAGTCGCGCGGGGCCAAGAGATCGGTCAGGAATCGAGAAGCGCCTCTGACCGGGCCGTACCTAGTGTGACCGGCATGGACATCAACTCACAGGACCAGCAGGCAGGCAAGCGCAAGCCCGGTACGCCCGGGGCGTTCTCACGGTGGATGCAGCGGACGATGAATGGCCGCATAAGCCGAAAAATCCGACGTGGCCGTGGCGAGTTCATGGGCATGGACGTACTGATCCTGAACACGGTGGGCCGCCGCAGCGGGCAGCCGCGGGAAACGCCGGTGGCGTGGTTCGCCGACGGCGCGGACGCCTGGCTGATCGTCGGGTCGGGCGGTGGGAGCCAGCATCCGGACTGGCACGCCAATCTGATGGCGTACCCCGACCGGGCGTCGATCGAACTGCCCGGTCGCGACGCCATGCCGGTGACGCCGCACCGGCTCGACGGCGCCGACCGCGAGCGGGCATGGCAGCGCATCGCCGCCGCCCAGCCCCGCATCGCGAAGTACCAGAGCAAATCCGACCGCGAGTACCCGGTGATCCGACTCACCCCGCGATGACCGCCTGGAGTAACCCCGTACCGGAGCCGATCGCCGACCCTGCGTAACTGGGTGCACCACCAGCACAATGTTCTCGCCGAAAGGACACGCTCTCGCCGTCCCGTACTCCGTGACCTGGCCATCGGAAACGCCAGTCAACCAGGACAGTCCGGAAACATCCTGGAAAGTGATCCTTGACACACATGAAACAAGGATGCAACCTTTGCACTCTGAGTTCAATCAGTACAAAGGACGGGAGCCGGCGCGTGTTTGGACTTATCAAGGATGGGCGGGCCGGCAGCGCGCGCTCGGCTTCGACGATCGCGGCTGTCTTGACAGTCATGGCACTTACCGCATGCTCAGCGGGCACGCAGGAAGCCGCCACCAAGGACGACGCCGGCACCGGTGCGGCGACCAACGTCGGCGTCACCGACTCCGCCGTGACCATCGCCTACATCGGCGATCTGTCCGGTCCGGACGCCGCCGTCGAGCTGACCTACTACGAGGGGATCAAGCTGGCCATCGACCGGGCCAACGCGAGCGGCGGCGTCAACGGCCGCACGATCGACCTCAAGGCCGGCGACACCCGCTTCGACACCGCTCAAGCGGTGACGCTCTTCAAGAAGTACACCAGCGAGCAGCCCTCGCTGGCCCTGCTGGGCATCAACGTCTCCTCCATGTTCGAGGCGCTGACCACGCGCATCGCCGCCGAGAAGGTGCCGGTCATCGGACCGACCGGCGTCACCAAAGTGACTCTCGCCAACCCGTACATCTACAACGCCCAGGCGGACCTGCCGACCAGCGCGGAGGCGATCACCAAGTTCATCTCCAGGCAGCTCGGCGCCAACGCCAAGGTGGGCGTCGCCCGCATCAGCACCGCCTCCGGCGACGAGTGGTTCGACCTGTTCCAGAAGGAAGCACCGAAGATCCAGGCCGAGGTCACCGGCCAGCAGAAGATCGAACCGGCGGCGGTGGAAGCCGCCGCCCAGGTCGCCCAGTTCAAGCGGGACAAGGTCGACGCTGTCACGCTCCACGCCGGCAGCGGCGGCGCGATCGCCCTGCTGAAGTCGATGCAGACGGGCGGGCTGAACGTCCCGGTCTTCTCGACCTTCGGCGCCAGCGGGCCGACCCTGTGGAAGAGCGCCGGCACGCTCGCCGCGAGCACCTACGCGTTCGACGCCTTCGCCCCGCCGGACAGCGACGTGCCCGGACGCGCGGACCTGGAGTCCGCGATGCGGGCGGCGGGCAGCTGGGACAAGTTCCAGCAGGACAAGAACTACGCCGAGGGCTGGGTGATCGGCAATGTCGTGGTGGAGTCGCTGAAGCGTGCCGGGAAGGATCTCACCCGGGCTGCCTTCATCGAGGCGCTGCGCTCTCCGGAGGGATTCCAGACCGGCGGCTACAGCGCCGATGTCAACTGGAGCAAAAAGAACGGACTGGCTGACGCGTCGGCGGTGAAGGCGTTCACCTTCGACCCGGGCACGCAGCGAATCGTCGAAGTGACGAACCCTTGAGCGTCTCCGCGCCTGGAGCAGAACGATGACTGACTTCCTCAACGCCGTCTGGAGCGGTTCCGGTTTCGGCTCGCTGTACGGACTCGTGGCGCTGGGCCTAGTCGTGATCTTCAAGAGCACCGGAATCCTGAACTTCTCGGGTGGTGCCTTGATGGCCGTGGGTGGCGTCGTCGCGGCCGGTCTCGGCGCCCAAGGGTTCTGGGTGGCCGCCGGAATCGCCGTCGTGGCGGTCGCGGGGGTGGGGGCGGTGGCCAACCTCACGGTGATGCGTCCGCTCCTGGGACGCGGGCTGTTCCCCGGTGTCATGGTGACCATCGGTCTGGCCAGCGTCATCGAAGGCACCAGCGGCCTCCTCTTCGGACGCCAGCCACGCTTCCTGCCGGATCCGATCGGAGTCCCGACGTTCGATCTCCCCTTCGGGACGTCGATGTCCAGCACGCTGGCGGTCGCCCTCGGGTTGTCGGCCGCGGCGACCGTGCTGCTGGCGATCGCGTTCAACCGGACCTCAGTCGGCCTCCAGCTTCGGGCCGCGGCCGTTCGCCCGGAGGTGGCGTCGATGTTCGGCGCGAACCCCGGGCGGATCTTCACCTACGCGTGGGCGGTCGCCGGCGGCCTGGCCGCGCTGGCCGGTGCGCTGCTCGCATCGCTGACCGTCGCGGACATCTCCATCGCGACATTCGCCCTGCGCGCCTTCGCCGCCATGATCGTGGGCGGCGTCGACAGCCTGGGCGGGGCGTTCCTGGGCGGCATCCTGGTGGGCGTCACCGAGATGCTGGCCGGGACGTACCTCGGGGATGACTTCCGGCTGCCCTCGACCATGGTCGTGCTCATGGTGTTCCTGATGGTCCGGCCACAGGGACTGTTCGGCACCCCGGAGGTGGTCCGGCCATGACGCAGTCCATCGCTCCGTCCCGTCTGGCGGACCCGGCGCAGCCGCGGGCGGTTGTGCGGCGGACGGGCCTTGCGGTGCTGGCCGTCGCGATCGTCGTCGCCCTGCCGCTGGTGGTCTCGCCGTACTGGACGACGGTCGCGACGAACGCCGTGCTCGCGTTCGCGATCGCGGCGCCGCTCAATCTGCTCACCGGCAACGCGGGCCAGTTCTCGCTGGGTAACGCGGCGTTCCTGGTCGTCGGCGCGTACACCGGCGCGTTCGTCACCTTCACGTTCGACATGGAGCTCCCGATCGCCATGCTGGTGGCGGCGGCGGCCGGCGCTCTGGTCGGATTCATCGTCGGACTTCCGTCGCTGCGCCTGCGCGGCGCCTATCTCCTCATGTCGACCCTGGCCGCGCATTACATCCTGGTGTTCGCGGCCCTGAAGTTCCAGACGAGCCAGTTCGGCGCCGCCGGAGCGATCTTTCCGCCGCTGCGCGTCGCCGGCGTGGACCTCAGCGGTGATCGGTCGATGTACTTCGTCATCGCGGCGTTCGCGGCGCTGATCGGATTGATCATCACCAATATCATGCGGAGCGGTCACGGCCGGGCGATCGAGGCGGTGAAGGCCCGGGACGTGGCCGCCGCGGCCTGCGGGATCTCGGTGGCACGCACGAAGTTGTGGGTGTGGTCGCTGTCCTCGGCCATGATCGCGGCCGCGGGAGTTCTGCAGGCGTACTACCTCGGCTCCGCCAGCGTGGAGTTCTACACGCTCAACCTGGCGATCACGTACGTCGCGATGATCCTCGTGGGTGGGCTTGGCAGCCTCGGCGGCTCGCTCCTCGGCGCGTGTTTCGTCACGCTCGTGCCGGTGGTCGTGAACCATCTCTCGGAGGCGTACGGCGGCGGGGGCGTTCTCGCCCATCCGCACGAGCTGCAGACGGTCATCTACGGGCTCATCATCATCGCCTTCGTCCTCCTCAAACCCGATGGGCTGATCGGTTTCGTCCGATCGGCGGCGCGTCGGCTCGCCCGCGTACGGAATGGGGGGTGACGCGGTGGAGCAGCAGTTCCTCTCAGTTCGCGACCTCGACGTCGCCTACGCCAGCGGAGCACACGCCCTGCGGGGCGTGTCCATCGAGGTGGGCGCGGGGGAGCGAGTGGGAATCGTCGGAGCCAACGGCGCGGGCAAGACCACGGTGGCCCGGGCCGTGACGGGCCTGTCCGCTGTCTTCAGAGCCACCGTGCGCCAGGGCAGGATCTTGCTCGCTGGCAAGGACACGACGCGGTGGCCGGCGTGGCGGGTGCTCCACGCGGGGGTGGTCACCATCCCCGAGGGCCGTGGCGTGATCAGCAATATGACGGTCGAGGACAACCTGCGGCTCGTGCTCGCGGCGCTACCCCGTCGGCGTCGCCCGGCCGTCACCGAGGCCTACGCGATGTACCCGGTGCTCGGAGAGCGTCGCCGCGCCATGGCGGGACTGCTGTCCGGCGGCGAGCAGCAGATGCTGGCCGTCGCCCGCGCTCTCCTGGTCAGACCCCGCCTGATCGTCGCCGACGAGTTGTCCCTCGGACTCGCGCCGCGAATCGTCACGGAGATCCTCGACGGGTTGGCGGCGCGGGCGGCGAACGAGGGAACCGCCGTGCTCCTGATCGAGCAGGCGGTCGTGATGTCCCTGCGGTTCGTGGACCGCGCGTACGTGCTCGACCAGGGCACGGTCGTCGCCCAGGGGACCAGCGACGAACTGCGGCAGGCCGGCGACACGACGGCCCGCTACCTCGGGGTCGCGGACCTGAGCCGAGCGGAGGAGCTGCTGTGACAGGCGAACTCGTGATCGACCGGCTCGGTCTGCGCTTCGGCGGAGTGGTCGCGCTGCGCGAGGTCTCCATCCGGCATCATCCGGACGAGGTGCTCGGCATCATCGGCCCCAACGGCGCCGGCAAGACCAGCCTGATCAACGCGGTCACCGGCATCTACCCGCCCAGCTCGGGTACGGTCTCCTACCGGGGAACGCCGCTGACCGGCCGGTCACCGGAGTCGATCGTGGCCACCGGGATCGCCAGGACATTCCAGCACAACCAGCTCTGCGGCGACCTGACCGTACGCGAGAACGTGCTGCTCGGCTGCCATCCTCGGCTCGGTTACGGGATGGGCAAGGCCGCCCTGGGGATCGGACCGGCACGGCGGGCCGAACGCCGGCTGCGTGGCGAGGTGGAGCCGCTGCTCGAACTGCTGAATCTCGGGCAGGTCGCGGCTGAGCAGGCCCACTCACTGCCCTATGGCCTGCAGAAGAGGGTCGAGATGGCCCGGGCGCTGGCCTTGCGCCCGACCACGCTGCTGCTCGACGAACCGGCCGCCGGGACCAGCGACGAGGACCGCGCCGCCCTCGTACGGATCATCAAGCACCTGCGCCAGGAGGGCTCCTGCTCGGTCGTGCTCATCGAGCACGACGTGGGCCTGGTGATGGAGGTCAGCGATCGCGTCGCCGTCCTCGACTGGGGCGAGTGCATCATGGTCGACACCCCGGAGGCGGTCGCGGCCGACGCCCGTGTCCTGGCCGCCTACCTCGGTGTCGATGACACCCCGAGAGATCTGGCGCCTTCCGAATCCTGAAATCGAGGTTCCATGTCCGACTCCTCCGTATTCCTCGACCGCACCCTGACCGGCATGCTGCGCAAGCAGGCGGAGGCGGCGCCCGAGAAGGTGGCCTTGACGATCGTCGGCGAGGATCTCACCTACGCCGACCTCGTGCGCCGATCCGACGCCATGGCACGCGGCCTTCAGCAGCTCGGGGTCGGACGCGGCTCCGTGGTCGCCGTGCTGGCGGAGAACTGCGCCGACCAGGTGGTCATCCAGTTCGCGACGGCCCGGCTGCGGGCTATCGAGGTCATGATCAACACCGCGTACCGTGGCGTGTTCCTGTCGCACCAGCTCCGGGTGAGCGGCGCCGAGGTGATCGTGGTCGATGACGCGCTGGTGCCGACCGTGCTGGAGATCCTCGGCGAGGTGCCCTCGCTCCGCCACCTCGTGGTGCGGGGTCACCAGAAGCCCGGCGTCCCCGGCGTGACGGTGAGCACCATCGCCGAGCTCCGGGACTGCGACGACGGGCCGCTGTCTCTGGTGGATCCCCGGTGGACCGACCCGTCGACGATCACGTTCACGTCCGGCACGACCGGCCCTTCCAAGGGCGCCACGATGACCCAGAACTACCTGTGCAACTTCGCGGAGATCGAAGCGCAGATCTGGTACCGAGGTCCCGAGGACGCCTTCTACTCGTGTGGGCCGCTGTTTCACCTCGCGGCGAAGGGCATCGCCGTGCTGGGCGCGATGCGACGCGGCGTGCGCTGCGTCCAGGACGAGCGCCTGAGCGTTTCCGGATTCTGGCGGCGGATCAGGGAGGAGAACTGCAACGCGACCCTCATGCTCGGCTCCGTGGCGATGCTGCTGTGGACCCGGGAGCCGTCCGACGACGAGGGCATCGACACCGTCGTGGGCGTGCCCGCGCCGCCGCCTTCGCTGCAACCGGCGATGGAAGCACGCTGGAAGTGCAAGTTCGAGAGCGTGTACGGCCTGAGCGAGGCGGCCCCGCTCTCGCGCACGGGCCCGGACATCCCGTTGCGGCCGGGATCGTCGGGAAAGATCGTGCGGGAGTACTTCGACGTGCGCATCTTCGACGACAACGACTTCGAGCTGCCGCGCGGCGAGATCGGCGAGGTGGTCGTCCGGCCGATGCAGCCCCACTCGATCTTCGAGGGCTACTACGGCGAACCCGAGGCGACGGCCCACAAGTTCAGAAACCTGTGGTTCCACACCGGTGACCTGGGCCGCATCCACGAGGACGACTACTTCTACTTCGAGGACCGCAAGGACGACTACCTGCGGCGGCGTGGCGAGAACATCTCGTCGTACGAAGTGGAGACCGCGATCATCCGCCACCCGGCGGTGTTGCAGGTCGGTGTCGTGGGCGTACAGAGCGAGATGGCCGAGCAGGAGGTCAAGGCCAGCGTCGTGCTGAGGGACGGGGTGACCCTCGGCTACGAGGAGTTCATCGAGCACTGCGTCGCGACCATGCCGTACTTCGCCGTCCCGCGGTACGTGGAGTTCGTCGGCGAACTGCCGTTCACGCCCAGCGGCAAGATGCAGAAGGAGAAGATCCGGGCGGCGGGCACGGCAGGGTGCTGGGATCGGGAGCAGGCGGGGATCCGCCTCAGCGGGAAATCCCGAACGGTGACCGCATGAACGGGCCCCTGGCAGGGTTGCGTGTCGTCGAGATCGGTTCGATCGGCCCCGGACCGTTCTGCGCCATGATGCTCGCCGACATGGGCGCCGAGGTGATCCGCGTCGACCGCCTGGACGGCGGCGGGCCGGTCGGGCCGAGCAGTGACCATGCGCACGAGCTGATGAACCGCGGCCGGCGTTCGGCCGGCGTCGACCTGAAGCACCCGCGTGGCCCCGGTGTCGTGCTGCGCCTCGTCGAACAGGCCGACGTGTTGATTGAGGGCTTTCGCCCGAGGGTCGCCGAACGTCTGGGTATCGGACCGGAGGTGTGCCTCGCCCGCAATCCGCGGCTGGTCTACGGCCGGATGACCGGTTACGGCCAGGAAGGGCCTGGCGCGGATACGGTCGGGCATGACCTCAACTACATCGCCGCCAACGGGGTGCTCAGCATGATCGGCCGGCGCGGGCAGCCGCCGACACCACCGCTGAACCTGGTCGGCGATATCGGCGGAGGCGGCCTCATCCTGGCGTTCGGCCTGCTGGCCGCGCTGTTCGAAAGGACACTGTCCGGTCGGGGTCAGGTCGTCGACGCGGCCATGGTGGACGGCGCCGCCGTACTGGCGACGCAGTTCTTCGGCTGGGTGCAGACCGGCGAATGGTCGCCCGATCGGGGCACCAACATGATCGACAGCGGCGCGCCCTACTACGAGGTTTACGAGACCGCTGACGGGCGCTGGCTCAGCGTCGCCGCCGTCGAGCCGCGCTTCTACGCCGCCCTGCTGAAGCTGTTCAAACTCGACGCCGCGGACCTGCCCGACCGGGGTGATCCGGCGACCTGGCCGGTGCTGAAGGAAACCTTCGCCGCCACTGTCAGGAGCCGCACGCGCGCGGAGTGGTGCTCGCTGGCCGCCGGTCTGGACGCGTGCGTGGCCCCCGTCCTGGGCCCTGAGGAGGTGGAGGCGGACGAGCACCTCAGTGCCCGGGGCACCTTCGTCCGCGCGGACGGTGTTCTGCAGCCTGCCCCCGCGCCCCGGTTCAGCCGTACCCCCGCCCGGTTGACCCGGCCGCCCGCCCGCCCCGGCGAGCACACTGCCGAGGCGCTGGCCGACTGGGGGTTCTCCGCCGCCGACGTCGCGGATCTTCAGGCAGACAAGGTCATCGGGAGAGGAAGACACCAATGAGCGCTTTCGACGGCTTCGACCTCTACGACCCCGGCTACCTCGCCGATCCTGAGTCGGTCTGGCGGCCGATGCGGGACCGCTGCCCGGTGGCCCACACCGACAGTCGCGGCGGCGCGTGGATGCTCTCGCGGCACGGGGACATCTGCGCCGTCGCCCTCGACCCCGAGACGTTCTCGTCCCGAGCGGGCGAGGTCACGGGGCCGGTGCCGGCGCCCGGGCGGGAACTGAAGATCCCACCGGTCAGCTCCGACCCGCCGGACCACGCACGCGACCGCAAACTGCTGATGCCGCTGTTCAGCAAGGAGGCGGTCGCCGGGCTCGAACCGCTGACCCGGCGCACGGCGCGCGAGCTGGTGGCGTCGATCGTGACTTCCGGCACGATCGACGTGGTCGAGGAGTACGCCCGCGTGATCCCCGTCGTGGTGACCACGAAGATGCTCGACCTGCCCGCGGCCGACGAGGCGTTGTTCCGGCAATGGACGCTCCGGATGCTCAAGGACGGCGCGCAGGATTACGCGATCAGGGCAGAGGCCGTCCGAGCCATCCAGGGCTACTTCAGGGACCGGCTGCGATCTTCGGCTCCGGGTGGAGTCATGGGCCACCTGCTCCGCAAGCGGGCCGAGGGCGAACCGCTGAGCGACGAGCGGATCGTCGGCATGTGCTTCCTCATGCTCATCGCCGGGATCGACACCACATGGAGCGCCCTGGGCTCGGCGTTGTGGCACCTGGCCACCCACGCGGAGCATCGACGCCTCCTTGCGCACAAGCCCGAGCTCATCCCCAACGCCGTCGAGGAGTTCCTGCGCGTGTACGCCCCCGTCACCATCGGCAGGGTGGTCACCAGGGACGCCACGCTCGGCGGCCGCACCCTCCGCACCGGCGACCGGGTGGTGCTGCCGTGGGCCGCGGCCAACCTGGACCCTGAGGTCCACCCGGCGTCGAGCGAGGTGCACATCACGGCAGAACGCCCGCGTCACCTCGCGTTCGGGCTGGGCATCCACCGCTGCCTGGGCGCCCAGCTCGCCCAGATGGAACTGCGCGTCGCACTCGAGGAGTGGCTCACCCGGATCCCGGAGTTCGATCTGGCGTCACCCGAGGTGTCCTGGAGCGGCGGCAACACCCGCGGTCCTGAGTCGCTCCTGGTCAGGATCCCGTCGTCCGCGGCCGTGCGATGAGCGCCGCGGACGGCGTGCGCGAGCACTACAACCTGTGGCTCGGCCGGCGCCAGCCACCCGGCACGGAGGATCCCGACTTCACCCGGCTGGCCGACGCGGTCCGCAGGCTGCAGGACCAGTTCACCGCGTCCCGCCCGCCACCGGCGCTGGCGGCCCACTCGGCGGACACCATCGAGGACCTGGTCGCCGCGCTGGCGGGGTACCAGGTCGGCGAGCCCGACCAGGTGGCCGGCCGCCAGTTCGCCGCGGTCGGGCGCGGCCAGACGTTCGTGCCACCGGTGGAGATCGACATGTTCGACGGGGACTCCGTCACGGCCCGGGTCTGTTTCGGGCGGTTCTACTTGGGGAGCAACGGCGCGGTACACGGCGGGGCGATCTCGCTGTTGTTCGACGACCTGCTCGGCCAGGTGGCCAACGCGCCGGGGAAACCGCGCTCCAGGACGGCGTCGCTCAGCGTGGACTACCGCCGCGTCATTCCCCTCGAGACCGAGCTGACCGTCACCGCGCACACGAGCAGGGTCGAAGGGCGCAAGGTCTTCGTTAGCGGAGCCCTGAGATCCGACCGGCACCTGCTCGCCGAGGCGGAGGGGCTGTTCGTACGCCTGCTGGCTGACCAGCAGTAACTGTGACGGTTGACACATCTGAATTCACAATGCAAAGCTGCACCCACAGTACAAAGAAGGAAGTGATGCCCGATGGACGGCGATGTGCTGTGGACGCCGCCGGCGGACGCCAAGCAGCGGACCAGGATGGGTCAGCTGATGCAGCGGGTAGAAGAGCGCTACGGCGTCGACCTGGACACCTACGACGACTTCTGGCAATGGTCGGTGGACAACGTCGGGACCTTCTACGCCGAGCTGGCCGAATTCGCCGGGGTCCGATTCGACACGCCTCCTGAGACCGTGCTCACGACCCTCCGGGTCCCTGACGCCGAATGGTTCGTCGGGGCCACCCTGAACTACGCCGAGCACGTGTTCCGCGGCATGCCGGGGGGCACGGTCATCCGCGCCGTGTCGGAGGTGCGCGGCAACCACGACGTGACCGCCGACGAGCTGCGCGCCATGGTCGGGCGCATTCGCCGGGGCCTGGTCGAGATGGGGGTGGGCAAGGGCGACCGGGTCGCCGGCTACCTGCCGCACATCCCGGAGACGATCGCCGCCTTCCTCGCCGTGGCCAGCCTGGGCGCGATCTGGTCGGTGTGCCCGCCGGAGTTCGGCGTGAACAGCGTCGTGGACCGGCTCAGCCAGGTGGCGCCGAAGGTCGTCATCGCGGTCGACGGCTACCGCTTCGGCGGGAAGGACTTCGACCGCGGCGACCTGGTGCGCGAGATCCTGGCCGCGCTGCCGAGCGTGGAGACCGTGGTGTGGCTGCCGTACCTGAGACCCGACCGCCGGCCGGAGGGCATCAGGACGTGGGACGACGTCTTCGCCGAGCCCGGTGAGGTCGAGTTCGAGAGCGTCCCCTTCGACCACCCGCTGTACGTGCTGTTCACCTCCGGCACGACGGGCCTGCCCAAGGCGGTCCCCCATTCGCACGGCGGTCCGTTGCTGGAGCACCACAAGTGGCTGGGCCTGCACGCCGACGTCGGCCCCGGGGACCGATTCTTCTGGTTCTCCACCACGGGTTGGGTGGTATGGAACATCAGCATCTCCGCGCTGACGGCCGGCGCTTCCATCGTCGTGATGGACGGGAGCCCAACCCATGGCGGGCTCGACAAGCAGTGGCGGATGATCGGTGACCTCGGCATCACCCACTTCGGCGCATCGACGGCGTTCGTACTGGCCTGCAAGGAAGCGGGAATGGCGCCGGGCAAGGACTTCGACCTCGCGCCGATGCGGGTCGTGCTGGTCGGTGGATCGCCGTTCCCGCCCGAGGGCTGGGAATGGTTCTACCGCGAGGTCCGCGACGACATCCTGGTGGGCTGCTCCAGCGGAGGCACCGACGTCGCAGGGACGTTCATCGGGGGCTCCCCGCTGGTTCCGGTCCGGTCCGGGCGTCAGGCCTGCGTGTACCTCGGCGTCCGGGTAGAGGCGTGGGATGAGGCGGGCAAACCTGTCATCGGGGTGCCCGGCGAGCTCGTCGTGACGACACCGCTGCCGTCGATGCCCAAGGCGCTGTGGGGGGACGACGGGGCGACCCGGCTGCGGGAAACCTACTACCACAACTTCCCGGACGTCTGGGACCAGCAGGATTGGGCGATCTTCTACGAGGACGGCTCATGCGCGGTGATCGGCCGATCCGACGCCACCCTGAACAGAGCCGGGGTACGGCTCGGCCCCGCCGAGTACTACGCCGCGCTAGAGCAGATGCCGGAGATCCATGAGAGCGTCGTGGTGCACGTCCAGACGCGCTCCAGCAAGGACGGCGAGCTCATGCTCTTCCTCGTCCTCGCGGACGGAGCCCGGCTCGACGAGTCCCTGGCGGACCGGATCAAGGCCGAGCTGGCCAGGCGACTGTCGCCGCGGCACGTGCCCGACGTCATCCAGGCCGTCGCGGACCTGCCGAAGACCCTCACGGGCAAGCGCCTGGAGGTCCCCATCCGCCGGATCCTGGAGGGCGCCGATCCGGACACCGTGACCAGCCGTGGCACGCTGGCCAACCCCGAGGCGCTCAGTCCGTTTGTGGAACTCGCCAGGCGGCGGGCCACCGCGAAGATGTCCTGACCGGTGGACCAACTCGGGTTCGAGCCCTTGACGCCCGTGGCTTTCATCCGCCGCTCGATGCACGTGTACGGCGAGAACATCGCGATCGTCGACGGCGACCGCACCTTCACCTACGAGCAGTTCGGGGCGCGCAGCCTCGCGCTGACCGGCGTGCTCGCGGCGTACGGCGTGCAGCCAGGCGATCGCGTGGCCGCGCTGTGCACCAACAGCCACGTGATGCTCGAACTGCACAACGCCGTCCCGATGCGCGGCGCCGTGCTCGTGCCGCTGAACATCCGGCTCGCCGTGGACGAGCTGGCGTACATCGCCGAGCATTCCGGCGCGTGCCTGCTGGTCGCCACGGACGACCTGGCCGCCGTCGCGCGGGAGGTGTGCGAACGGACCGGCACCCGGCTGCTCGTCGCCGGCGAGACGCCGGACGAGTACGAATCCGCCCTGGCCAGCGCCGCGCCGGTGACGGTGCCCGCCGACGACGAGCGGGCCCTGCTCGCCATCAACTACACCAGCGGCACGACCGGACGGCCCAAGGGCGTGATGTACCACCACCGCGGCGCGTACCTGCAGGCGCTGGCGATGGCATTCCACGCGGGGCTCACCCCGGACAGCCGGTACCTGTGGACGCTGCCGATGTTCCACTGCAACGGGTGGTGCTTCACCTGGGCGGTCACGGCGGCGGGCGGCACCCACGTCTGCCTGCGCGCCGTGGATCCTTCGGTGATCTGGCGCCGGCTGCGTGGCGACGGCATCACCCACCTGAGCGGGGCGCCCGCGGTGCTGCGGCTCATCGCCGACGCCGACGGAGCGGCCGGGCCGCGGCTCGCGGCGACGGTCCGCGTCGGCACCGGTGGCGCTCCGCCCTCTCCGGCGCTCCTGCGGCGGTTCGAGGCGCTGAACATGTCGGTGCAGCATCTCTACGGTCTCACCGAGACCTTCGGGCCCATCGTGGTGAACGACTGGCAGAGCCGGTGGGACACGGGCTCGCCGGAGACGGTGGCCAGGCTGAAGGCGCGGCAGGGCGTGGGCAACGTGATCGCCACGCCGGTCCGTGTGGTCGACGCCGAGGGCCGGGACGTGCCGGCCGACGCCCGGACCTCGGGCGAGATCGCCGTGCGCGGCAACAACGTCATGCTCGGCTACTACCGGGATGCGGAGGCGACCGCCGCGGCGGTCCCGGACGGCTGGTTCCGGACCGGAGACCTCGCGGTGCGCCATCCCGACGGGTACATCGAGATCACCGACCGCCGCAAGGACGTGATCATATCGGGCGGCGAGAACATCGCCTCCGTCGAGGTCGAGCGTGTCCTCGACGGTCATCCGGCGGTGCTCGAAAGCGCGGTCGTGGGGGTGCCGGACGAGCGCTGGGGCGAGGTGCCGGTCGCCTACGTGAGCGTCCGTCCGGAATCCGCGGTGTCAGCCGAAGAGCTGGCGGCCTTCGTGCGTGCGCACCTGGCCGGGTTCAAGGTTCCGAAGGCCTTCGTCTTCGGCGAGATTCCCAAGACCTCGACCGGAAAGCTGCAGAAGCACCTCCTCCGAGGGCGAGCACGCGATGATTTGCACTGACAGTGCAAGTATTGTACTGTGAATGAATGCATACGGTGGAGAGAAACGTGCGACTGGAGGGGAGTGCCCTGGTCGAGCTGCTGGCTCGGCCGGCCAGTGTCGCCGTGGTGGGCGCGTCAGCCGACCCTCAGCGGTTGTCCGGCCGGCCGCTGGACTACCTCAAGCGGCTCGGGTACGCCGGACGGCTCTACGCCGTCAACGCGCGGGCCGACCTCCCCGATGTCGCCACGGTGCGGACCCTGCTCGATCTCGAGCCTGGCTCGATCGACGTCGCCCTGGTGGCAGTGCCCGCGCCGGGAGTGGTCGCCGCGCTGCGGCAGGCCGAGGAGATCGGAGTCCGGGCCGCGGTCGTCATCGCCAGCGGCTTCGAGGACCGCGACGGGCCGGCTCGCCGGGACCTGGACCGCCTGGCCGCCTCGAGCAAGCTGCGGATCATCGGCCCCAACTGCGTCGGGACCATGGGGGTCGCCGCGTCGTCGTACCTGACCTTTTCCAGCGTGCTGCTGCAGGACCTGCCGCGGCCGGGCACGATCGGACTGGTCACCCAGAGCGGCGCCCTCGGCAACAGCCTCCTGCAGAGCCTGATCCGCCGGCACGTGGGCTTGAACCAGTGGTTCAGCACGGGCGACGAGACCGGCACCGGCGCCATCGAGCTCGCCACCGGGCTGCTGGAGCTCCAGGACGTGGACGCTGTCGGAATGTTCCTGGAGGGCGTGACGGACCGGCAGTGGCTCGGCCCGCTCGAGTCCGCGCTCCGCTCGACGGGCAAACCGCTGTTCGTGCTCAAGGCGGCCCACAGCGAGAGCGGGCGCATGGCGGCGGCTGGGCACACCGGTCGCGTCGTCGGATCGGCGGACGCGTCGGAGGCCATCCTCGCGCACGCGGGCGTCCGGCAGGTCGGCAGCCTCGCGGAGTTGGCCGACGCGCTCGTGGTGGCCGGGGTGAACCCCGGACTCCCGCGTGCGGAACGCCCGTCGGTGTCCTTGGTGTCGGTTTCCGGCGCCGCCGGAGTGATCGGCGCCGACCTGGTGGCTCAGGACAGTCGGCTGCGCATGGCCGAGGTCACCGGCGAGAACCTTCCGCTGGACGCGCGGTTGCACCCCCAGAACCCGCTCGACGTGCCGTTCATCAATGAGACCGGGGTCTTCACCGACGCCGTCACCACGATGAGCACTAGCCGGTCGGTGGACATCGTGGTCGGCGTGGAATCCTCGCTCGCGCATGACCGCGAGGAACTCGTCGCGAAGGTGGTCGCCGCCCCACCCGCCGCACCGGTCGTTCTGACCTCGCTGTCCGAGGACGACATCATGCCCGCGCACCTGACCGAAGCGCTTCGCGGCGCGGGCATCGCCTACCTGCCGACGGTCGACCGGGCGGTGCGCGCGATCGCGCTGTGCGCCGCCGAGAACACCGAGCAGGACACTAGCCATCCGAGTTCATCAGACCTTCGCGGGATCGAGTGGGTGGCCGGCCGGCTCCCCGACGACCTGCCCTGGGTTCGCTGGCGGATGCTCGCCGATGAACCGGCGGTGCCTCCCTACGTCGTCAAGGCCGCGGGCCGGACGATCCTGCACCGTACGGAGCTGGGAGCCGTCCGCATCGTGCGTACCGCCGAGGAGGCCGCCGAGGCCGTCGACGCGGTCCAGGCGGTGTGCCTCAGGTACGACGACGCCGTGATGGTGCAGGACATCGCGCCGGACGGCTTCGAAGTCATGGTCTCCGTGGCCGACGATCCGGAGTTCGGGCCGGTGGCCTTCGTCCGTCCCGGCGGAACCCTGGCCGAGCTGATGTCCGGCCAAGCGGTGATCTGGAGCGGCTGGCCGGAGCGGCGCCGGCTCGAGGTGTTGCGCGGCTCCCGGATCGGCGAGCTGCTGGTGTCGTACCGCGGCGGAAAGCGCTACGACGTCGAGGAACTGTCCCGCGTCGTGTCCCAGGCGCTCGCCGCGGTCGCGGGTGACCTGGAGTTCCTCGAGCTCAACCCGGTCATCGTGCACGAGTCCGGGGTCAGTCTCGTGGACGCGGCCGGCCGGCCTCGCCCCAACAGCCCAGAAGGAGCGGCATCAGCATGACAGCTGCGGTCAACTTCGACCTGATCTCCGACCTCACGGAGGCGGAGATCGCGCGGGTCACCTCGCTCGAGGGAACCCCGATCAGGATCGAGCAGTGGAACCACGAGGCGTCCTGGGACTCGGTACGGCACTACACCTGGGGTCTCGGCGACGACAACCCCCTCTATTGCGACCCCGCGTACGCCGAGGCGACGCCGTACGGAACGCTGATCGCTCCCCCGACCTTCCCGTACACCGCCTTCGACGGCGCCATCGGAGCGGGGCTGCCCGGCGTCCAGCCGGTGTACGCGGGCACCGACTGGACGTTCCACCGGCGGCTCAGGCGAGGCGATCGCATCATCGCCTCCGCCACGCTCGGCCCGGTCGTCCGCCGGTCCGGGCGCAACGCGGCCAGCATGGTCATCCAGTCGGCGCTCTGCCGCTACGAGAACCAGGACGGCGAGCTGATCGCCGAGTCCGTCGCGCGCACCTTCAGAATCCCCCGCCGCGCCGCGACCGACGGATTGTCGTTCGAGCCCCGCGACGAGACGGTGTGGTCCGACGCCGAACTCGACGCGATCCGGTCGGAGGCGGTGTCGGAGTACCGCCGGGGGCCCGAGGCGCTGAGTGGCGTGGCGGTGGGCGACCAGGTGCCCGCCGTCGTCAAGGGGCCCATCGGGCGCATCGACATGACGGCGTACTACGCCGGATGCCCGGGGAGCCCTGGCTACAAGTCCGTCGAGCTCGCCTGGAAGTACCGCGAATGGGCGCGCACCGATCCGCAGCGGCTGCCGTCCAACTACGACCCGTCGTACTTCTGGGAGCGGGTGCTCCCCAGCATCGGCCACCAGGACGCCACTGCGGCCCGTGAGCTCGGCATGCCGGGTGCCTACAACAACGGTCCGCAACGGGTCGGCTGGTTCGCCCACTGCGTGTCGAACTGGATGGGCGACGGAGCGTTCCTGGCCGGCCTGAACGTCAGGCTCACCCTTCCGGAGATCTTCGGCGATGTGGTCCGCATCAGCGGTACGGTCGCCGAAGTGGCCGGGACGACGTACACCCTGGACCTGACGGCGACCAACCACCTCGGCGAACGGACCGCGTCCGCGACCGCCGTGGTCGTCGCCGACGACTACGGCCGGGCGTGACGGCTCCCGATCCGGAAGGACGACCATGAAGGCGCTGCGCGTGATCCGGGGCGAGGCAGGCGCCCACCTCGTCGACGTGCCCGTCCCCGTGCCCCGGGACGACGAGGTCCTCATCCAGGTCACCGCGGCCGGACTCTGCGGCACCGACGTGCAGGCCGCGTTCCGCCCCGAGGCACGGCTGATCACCAGGCCGGAGCTGACCCTGGGGCACGAGCCCGCCGGCCGGATCGTCGCCCTGGGCGGGGCGGTGCGCGGCTGGGCGACCGGTGACCGGGTGGCCGTCTCCTCGATCGTCATCTGCGGGCGCTGCCACCTGTGCTCCCAGGGGATGAGCGAGATCTGCGCGCGCGGCTCGATCATTGGGCTGAACCACGACGGCGCGGTCGCCGAATACATGACCGCTCCGGCCGTCAACCTGGTCCGCCTGCCCGACGCCGTGACCGACGAGGTGGGAGCCATCCTGACCGACGCGATACCGACGCCGTTCCACGCGCTGTACCAGCGCGGGCGGCTGCAGCCCGGGGAGACTGTCGCCGTCTTCGGCGTCGGCGGGCTCGGCCAGCACGCCGTGCAACTGGCGAAGGCGTTCGGCGCGGCTCGGATCATCGCCGTCGACATCAGGGCGGAGCAGCTTGAGCACGCTCGGTCGCTGGGGGCCGACCACGCCTTCCGCGCCGACGACGAGAAGCTCGGCGACCGGATACGGGAGGCCAACGGGGGCCGCGGCGTCGACCTGGCGGGCGTCTTCGTCGGCTCGTCGGCGGCGATCGCCGCGGCGTTCCGCTCGGTGGGCAAGGGGGGTCGCATGGTCGTCGTCGGGCTCACCGACGACGACCTCGTTCTGCCGCCCTCGGCGGCCTTGGCCCGCCGGGAGATTTCGATCATCGGCTCGGGCGGATTCCGGCTCGACACGATCGAGCAGCTGGTGGCGCTGGTGGCGGCGGGCCGACTGGACTTCTCCCGCTCTGTCTCGCACGTGCTGGGGCTCGACGAGGCGGAATCGGCCCTCGACCTGCTCCGGGGGCACGATGGCTCGGTCCGGCGGGTGGTCGTGGCGCCGAACGGGGAAGGACTAGGGCCATGATGACGGGTACGACCGCCGGCGCGATCAAGGCAGGCATCGAGAGGTTCCAGCTCGCCGACCGCCCGGATGTGGCCGTGCTGTACCCCGATGTGTGCTTCGCCTCGATCGAGGCGGTCGGCGAGGTGACGATCTCCCTGCTGGTCGACTCCGTGCTGACCGGCTGGCATCCCGAGGCGCAACTGGCGCCCTTTCCAGTCGCGTTGCTGGTGGTTTCGCGGGACTCCGCCGCACAGTTTCACCCGGAGCTGAGCAACCGCGACCCGGTCGAGATCCAGGTGTGGGCGGACGGCCGGGTCACGGTCGAGGTCGAGTTCCAGGGATCCGACTTTCAGGGATCAGACGTGGAGACGGTCGGCGAGCAGTGGCGGTCCACCGCACGCGACGTGCTCGCGGAGTGGGCCCGGGAATCCGGCGCCGAGCTGGTGTCGGTCTTCAACGACCGGTCCCGGTCTCTGCCTGATGTGTGGAACGCCACGTTCGCCGTACCCACCGAAGATCGGACCGTTCGCGACCTCGTCGAGCTGGGGACCCGCGCGCTGCGCACGGCCGAGCTGTCGATGACCGGGTGGGGTGCGGAACAGGACGTCCGGCGGCTGCTCGCCGACGGTGATGCCCATGCGGTGCTCGGCTGGCCGCCCTCCGCGGTCCTCGAACTGCGGGCGGCCCTGCCCGAGGGCGCCGGCGAGCTCGGCTTCGCGGCCGACGTGTGCGCCTTCGCCAACGGGGTCCGAGGCGGGACGATCATCGTGGGCGTCGCCCGCGAGCCGGATGATCAGCGGGCCCGGCTGACTCCTATCGACGGCGACGAGGGACCAGGCCTGCTCCGCCGCATCATCGAGGAGCGGGTCTTCCCGGTCCCGGAGCGGCTGTCCGTGCACCAGGTCGGGAGCATCCTGGTCGTCCGCGTCCCGCCGCAGGACCGGCTGGTCCGGCCATTCCTGCTCCGCGTCGCGGTACCCGGCCTGGAGGCCTTCGCGGTCGTCGAACGGTACGGCGTCGAGACCAGGGCGCGGAGCGCGGCGGCGCTGCACACCGCTCTCGCGGCCGGCGCCGCGGCGCTGCTGCCGGGAGATTAGAACGTCGGTGGCGTGATCACCCAGATCGCGACGAGGTCCTCGTCACCGACGCTCTCCCAGGAATGCGGGCGGGTGCTGGGGAAGTAGATCGCGTCCCGGGGGTTGAGCACCCACTCGTTGCTGCCGACGGCGAACTTCATGGCGCCGGAGATGACGACACCGCATTCCTCGCCCTCGTGGACGTGCGGATGCCCGCCGCTGCCCTGCCCCGGCGCCGCCTCGACCCAGATGATCTCCATGCTCTTCTGGAGGTTGGGCGAGAGCAGCTCGTTGGCGATCTGCGTTCCGGGATACACGATGCGTCGTCGCTCCCCGGCCCGGAGCACCGCGACCTCGTCGTCGGCGGTGGTGTGCTGCTGGCCGGCCGTTTTGGGTACGGCGTTCTCCAGCAGTTCTCCCACGCTGAAGCCGAGCGCGCTGACCAGGGACTTGAGGCTGGACAGGGTGGGGTTGGCGACACCGCGTTCGACCTGGCTGACGAAGCTGGTGGAGACCCCGGCCCGTTCGGCGAGCTGGGACAGGCTCATCCGCTGCGCCTGACGCCGCTCCCTGATGAGGCCGCCGAGCGCGACGGCGTCAAGGCCGTCGTCTCCCTGTTTCATGGCGGCGACGCTATCGTATGGGCGGCCATTCGAACGCCGCGTCACCGAGCGCGCAGGGGGTGTGCGACGACTGGCCATCTCAGGCTCCGTACGCGATCGGGCCTGGCGCCGATGGCAGCAGGCGTCCGGCAAGGTGGGCGGCCAGGTGGCTCATCGGCTGGCCGGTGGCGAGGGAACGACGACCGCGCATGGCGACCTGCGGCCAGTTGACCGTGAGCACGCCGCACAGCTCGTCATCCCGCGCCCAGAGGACCGCGAATCGGTCCCCGTCTTTCACTAGCTGGTGGTGAGAGCCGGTCCACGGAGTTCCGGCGATCTGGATCTTCCAGTTGTACTGGTTGCTCCAGACGTAGTCGAGCGACAGGTGTTCGCGGAAGGATTCCGGATTCAGGATGTTGTGGGCCACGACTCCCGCCTGCTCTACCGCGCTGGTCCAGTGTTCCGACCGCAGGAGAAGCTTACGCGCGGGATGCCACCAACGCGCCGCGTCGCCTACCGCGTAGACGTTCGTCGCGTTCTGGACCCGGCCACCGGCGTCGCAGACGACGCCGGAATCGACGGCCAGTCCCGAGCCGGCCAGCCACTCGGTGTTGAGTTCGGTGCCGAGACCGGTCACGGCCACGTCGGCGGCGATCGTGCTGCCGTCGCCGAGGCGCGCGCGGAGCCGGCCGCCGCGCTCCGCGAGCTCATCGATCGTGGTGCCGAAGTGGGTGTCGACCCCGTGGCGCTGGTGCAGATCCACGAACAGTGAGCCGATCTCGGCGCCGAAGTGCCGCGCCATCGGCACCTCGGCGATGTCGACCAGGTGCACCTCGATCCCCAGACCCCGGGCGGCGGAGGCGACCTCGGCTCCGATGAATCCGGCCCCGACCACCAGGACCGAGCGGGCACGCCGGAGAGCGGTCCGCAGGTTCATCGCGTCCTCCCAGCGACGCACGTCCAGAACCCCGGGCAGGCCCTGCCACGGCGAGGTTCTCGCCCGCGCGCCGGTGGCCACCACGAGTGCCTCCCGGTAGCCGAGCGAGCTCCCGTCGGAGAGGGCGACCTCGCGGCCGGTGACGTCGAGGCCGGTCGCGGCCACGCCGAGGGCGAGTTCCAGCCGGAGGTTCTTCGCCTCCTCAGCCGTCAGCAGCGACGGGAAGGCCGGTTCGTCCGCCAGCAGCACGTCCTTGGACAGCGGTGGCCGGTCGTACGGGAGGTGCCGTTCGCGGTCCACGATCGTGATGCCTCCGGCGTACCCGCCGGCGCGCAGCCGCTGGGCGGTGCGGACGCCGGCGACGGAGCCGCCGACGATCAGGACGCCGGTCACCTGCTCTCCAGCTGGAGCGCGGAGACCGGGCAGCTCGGGACGGCCAGCTCGACCCGCTGGAGGTCGGCCGCCGCGACATCCGGGCGGACCAGGCGCACGACGCCGTCCTCGGTGAGTTCGCAGTAGTCGTCGGCCTCGAAGACACAGTTGCCGTAGCCCTCGCACAGCTCGAGGTCGACGGTAAGTCGGGTCACCCGTGCTCCCTTCTCATGATCATACACCACGAGTGCTGATGGATTGAATTGCAAGTGCAATCCATGTCGCTACCTATGCCCGTCTAGGGGAGTTTGACCTTGACACCCACAACGCGCGAGTGAAAGCATACACCATGAGTGTAAACGATCAACGCCGTTTCTCGGCGGGAAGGGAGCGTTCGTGACCACCGAGACCCAGTCACCGAACCGGCGTTCTCCCCGGCAGCGCCACTCCAAGGCGGTCGACGTGGCGCGACGCGGCCTCTCCCTGGTGCTGAACCACTCGAACGAGCAGGCCGACGCGGTCTACGAGCAGCCCGCGAGCCGGTACCTCGACCTTGACCGGTTCGAACGGGAGAAGCGGGTGCTGTTCCGCGAGCGGCCGGTCTTCGCCGGGCTCAGCGTGGAGCTGCCGACCCCGGGGTCGTACAAGACCCTCGACCTGCCCGGCTGCCCGCTGGTCATCGCCCGCCAGGCAGACGGCTCGCTGCGCGCCTTCGTCAACGCCTGCCTGCACCGCGGCGCCAACGTCGCCTACGACGCCGGGTCGGCGCGGACCTTCGTCTGCAAGTTCCACGGCTGGGCCTACAACCTGGACGGCACGCTGCGCAAAGTACGTGGCGGGGACAACTTCGGGCAGCTCGACCCCGCGTGCACCGGGCTCGCGCAGGTCGCGGTGGCCGAGAAGTACGGGCTGATCTTCGTGCGCGGGACGCGTCTGGCCGAGGCCCCGGAGCCGATCGACGTCGACGAGGTGTTGTGCGGGCTCGGACCGCAGTTCGCCGAGTGGAGCCTGGAGATGGACCTGGCCGCGCCGGCCATCCATCCGCCGGTGGTCACCGCGTCGAACTGGAAGCTGGCCGTCGACGGCTATCTGGAGCCGTACCACTTCGCCTCGCTGCACAAGACGACCGTCGCCAAGTACAACAACTCCAACCAGGCCACCGTCGACATCTACGGGCCCCACGTCATGAGCGGCTTCCTCGGCCGCAAGATCAATGAGCTCGCCGAGATCGACGAGGGCGAGTGGCCCCTGATGCGCCACGTGCAGCTCATCTACTTCCTGTTCCCCAACGTCATCCTGTCGGTCATGCAGGATCACGTGGAGTATTCGCTGATCCTGCCCGGCCGGTCGGTCGCGGAGAACGTGATGCACCACAACTACTTCGCCTACACCGACTGGTCGAACGAGGACGTGCACCACAAGCGGTTCCACAACACGCAGTGGATCCTCACCGCCGAAGACATCCCGATGGCCGAGGAGTGCCATCGCAACATCGCCCAGGGCGCCATCGACAAGTTCTACTTCGGCCGCAACGAGCCCGCGTTGCAGCACTTCCACAAGACCATCGAGACGGAGTTGGCCGGGGCCCAACACTGACCGGCCCGACCACCTCCGCCCAAGGGAGATCCACGTGTCACAGCACCCCCACCCCAACCATGTCCCGGCGCCCCTGCAGTACGCGGACAAGCTGCACTTCGGGCCGACGACCAACGACACCCACGAGGGCATCGACACCAACCGGATGCGCGAGCAGCGTGCCGCCCGGATGCGGGCGATCATGCGCGCCGCGAACATCCCGGCACTGCTGGTGACGGGCGCGGAGAACGTCCGGTACCTCTGCGGTTTCTTCTGGTCGGAGTTCCAGCTCCAGGCTGGCTACGCGCTGTTCTTCGTGGATCATCCCCCGGTGGTCTTCGCCCCGGCGGGCTCCTATCACCAGATGCCGGACCAGGCCCCGTGGATCCCCGAGTGGCGGATCGCGCGTACCTGGCTGGAGGGGCCGGTGCCGGAGTCGGCCGCCGAGGCTGAAGCCAAGCTGTTCGCCGACGGGATCGCCGCGGAGCTGACCGAGCGCGGCCTCGGCCGGGAGCCGCTGGCCGTCAGCGAGTTCGGCGAGCGGGCGGTGTCCGCCCTGATCGGCATGGGCATCGAGGTACGTCCGGGGCTGCCGCTGCTCATGGAGAGCGCCCGCATCAAGACGCCCGACGAGATCAACTGCCTCAAGATGATCGCCTCCATCAGCTCCTCCGGCTTTCATCGGGCGCTGGAGACCCTCCGGCCGGGCGTCCTGCAGAGCACGGTCGCCAAGGAGGTCAAGCGCGCCGTCGAGGACGGCGGCGCCGAGTTCGGGGCGTCGAAGGTGATGGCCGGCCCGCTGGCGTTCGAGCGCGGCATCAGCAGCAGCGACCGGCGCATCGAGTACGGCGACCTGGCCTACGTGCTCACCTGCGGCAGCTCCTACCTCGGCTACACGGCGTGCCTCTACCGGCAGTACATCGTCG
Source organism: Acrocarpospora sp. B8E8 (assembly GCF_039871605.1). NCBI lineage: Bacteria > Bacillati > Actinomycetota > Actinomycetes > Streptosporangiales > Streptosporangiaceae > Acrocarpospora > Acrocarpospora sp. B8E8. Next base: position 39,192 of record NZ_JBDPLV010000064.1, read on the forward strand.
GCCGCCGCCCGACCGCCGAGGAGTCCGGCTGGTACGACACGTTGCGGGACCGGCTCGACTCGGTGATCGGCGAGCTGCGGCCCGGGGCCAGCACGGCCGACGCCGCCAGGCACTTCGCGCCCGCGAGCAAGTGGGGTTACACCGACGAGGCGGAACTGCTCACCATCGAGTTCGGGCACGGCATCGGCCTGGTGAACGCCGGTTCGCGGTTCGTGCACTACAACCCGCCGATCATCAACCGGCAGTGGTCCTTCGAACACCCGGAGGAGATCCAGCCCGGCATGGTGATCGCGGTCGAGGGGATCGAGGGCGTGCACCGCAAGCAGGGCGTGCGCCTTGAGACGATGGTCGTGATAACCGAAAACGGTCCGGAGGCGGTCGACTTCTATCCGCGTCATGAGATTCTGGCCGCCAGTGTCATCTGAAGCGGTGACGGCCGCCCGCGCGGGATCGTGGTCCGAGCCGGGTGCCGAGCTGGTGGCGCCCGGGGTGCACCGGATCCCGCTGCCGCTGCCGGACGAGCTCGCCGCGGTCAACGTCTACGCGCTGGAGCGAGCGGACGGGTTGACGCTGATCGACTCGGGTCAGGCCCTCCGGCGCGCCCGCGACGACCTGAAGGACGCGCTGTCGTCTCTCGGGTACGCCCTCGGCGACGTACGCGAGTTCCTCATCACCCACGCCCACCGCGACCACTACACCCTCGGTCCCTTGGTGCGCCGCGACCACGGTTCGCGGGTGCGCATCGGGATTCGCGAGGCGCCCGCGCTCGCGGCGGTCGGCAGTCCGGACTGGCCCGCGTACGTCTCCCAGCTGGCGCTGCTCCGTGCCAATGGCGCCGAGTCCCTCGCCGACGAGATCGGGGATGATGCCAGGGCCCAAGGAATCGCGGCTCACCAGTGGGAGGCCCCCGACTCGTGGATCGTCGACGACGAGATCATCGAGGTCGGCGAACGACGGCTGCACGCCATCCCGACCCTCGGCCACACCCAGGGCCATCTCGTCTTCCATGACGAGCAGGCGGCTCTGCTCTTCGCCGGTGACCACGTGCTCCCACACATCACCCCGTCCATCGGCCTGGAACCGGTCCCCGGACGATCGCCGCTGCGCGACTTCCTCGGGGCGCTGCGCCGGGTGCGGCGGCTCCCGGACGCGCTGCTGCTGCCGGCGCACGGCCCGGTCGCGCCCTCCGCCCACGCCCGCGTCGACGAGTTGCTGCGCCATCATGACGAGCGTCTCCGCAACACGCTGGCGGCCGTGCGTGCGGGGCGTACGACCGGGTTCGAGGTCGCAGCCAAGCTCCCCTGGACCCGGCGGCAGGTCGCCCTCGACGAGCTGCCGGTCTTCCACCAGATGCTCGCGGTCGTGGAGACGTCGGCACACCTGGAGCTTCTCGTCGAGCAGAACCTGCTCACGCAGACCTTCGACAGCGGCGTCGTCACCTACGTCTCCCGGGAGGCTGAGCAGTGAGTCTCCTCGACGGGATGCGGATCCTGGACCTGTCGACATTCTCGCCGGTTCGATTCGGCACCACCGTGCTGGCCGATCTCGGCGCCGACGTCATCCAGATCGACCGGCCGCGCTCCTCGTACCCGGACGACGTGCCGATGCTCACCTCCATCGAGCATCCGCGCTGGCTCTGGCACAGCCGCAACAAGCGGAGCATCGGCCTGAACCTCAAGCACGACGGGGCCCGACAGGTGCTCCTGCGCCTCGTCGCGGACGCGGATGTCCTCATCGAGGGCTTCGCGCCCGGCACGGCCGCGCGCCTCGGCCTCGACTACGGTTCGCTCAGCACGGTGAAGAAAGACCTGGTCTACGCCTCCGTGACCGGCTTCGGGCAGACCGGTCCGTACGCCGGTCTTGGCGGCCACGAGATGAACTACCAGGCGATGGGAGGGGTTACCGCAGCTATGGCCGCCGCCCACCGGGGCGACCCGGCGATCCTCCCATTCCCCTTGAGCGACTCCGTCGCGAGCCTGTACGCGGCTGTCGCGGTGCTCGCCGCCGTGCACCGGCGGGACCGCACCGGCCTCGGCGCCTGCGTGGACATCTCGATCCAGGATTCCGTGGTCTCGCTCTTCGGCTACGACGCGCAGTACTTCTGGCAGCAGGGCATCGCCGACCCGTCGGAGATCGAGGAGCTGGGCGGCTCCCCGGCGAACGGCGCCTACGCCACCGCGGACGGCAAGGCGGTCGTCCTGGGCGCGGTGGAGCCCTCGGTGTGGCAGCGGTTCTGCGCCGAGGTCGGGCGGCCGGATCTCGAAACGGCGCTGCTCGCGCCCGAGGAGCACGACCGGGTGCGGCGGGAGCTGGTGGCGATCTTCGGCCAGCGGTCGCGGGCCCAGTGGCAGACGGTCGGCGAGCAGGGCGGACTGGGCCTCACGCCGGTGCTCTCGCTGACCGACCTGCTGACCGATCCGCATATCGAACACCGTGGCCTGGTCAACGAGGTGGAACACCCGACGCTCGGCTTGGTGCGGCAACTCGCGACGCCGATCAACGTGGACGGTGGCATGCCGCCCTCGCGGTGGTTCGAGGTCCCGGGTGGGCATACCCGGGTTCTCCTGGAGGAACTCGGCATCGACGAGTCCGCACGAACCGCTCTCTACGAAGCCGAAGCCGTATTCGACGCCGAGCAGCCGTAATACCCGTAGTACCGGAGAGCTACCCGGGAGGTGGGCTCCCCAGCGGGAGGCCGACCAAGAGGTGGGATCCGTAAGTTTCGGTGCCGTCAGCACGAGAATCCGGCCCGGAAGGATCCCTTCCCCGTGGCGTTCCACCTCCGCAGCATCCTGCTCTCCACACTCGTCACCGCCTCCCTGGCCGGGCCGGTGTCGGGCGCGGCCCGGCCCTCGGCCGTCCCAGCGCCCGCACCCGCCGCCTTCCCCCCACTTCGGGCCGCGACCCTCGCCGAGCGGTACGCCGCCAGCCGCGACGGCATCCGGGCGGCCGGGCGGATGGCGGCCGACCACGGCCATCGATGGCGGGCCGCGATGCTGCGCGCCATGGCCGATCCGGCGCGGCAGTTCCTGTCCTTCGACGGCCGCGACGGGGGCCGGGCCGTAGAGGTCTTCGGCGACCTGTCCCAGGCCGAGCGGATCGCGGTGCTGGTCCCCGGCTCCGATACCAATCTCGACAAGTACGGACTCCTGCGCGGCGGCTCGCTGCGACTGCGGCAGGCGCTCGGCGACCGGTCCGCGGTCATCTCCTGGCTCGGATACGCGACGCCGAGCACGGTGAGCGCCGACGCGCTGACCACCGGCCGCGCCGCCCAGGCCGCCCCTGACCTCCGTGCTTTCGTGCGGGAGCTGCGTTCGGCCAAGCCCGTCGCCCGCATCTCCGTCGTGTGCCACTCCTACGGCTCTGTGGTCTGCGGGCAGGCCGCGTCCGGGCTGGACGTCACCGACATCGTCCTGTACGGCAGCCCGGGCGTCGGCGTCGACAACGCCGCCGCGCTGCACGCCCGGGCCACCGTCTGGGCCGGCCGGAGCAGCGGCGACTGGGTCGCCGGTGTGCCCTTCGCCGCGGTCGTATTCGGGACCGACCCGGTCTCGCCCGAGTTCGGCGCGCGGGTCTTCGCGGCGGGCGACGGCGGCCACAGCGACTACCTGAGACCCGGCGTGGCCTTGGAGAACGTCGCCCGGATCGTCTCCGGACAGGCCCCGTCCGAGGAGGGCCGTCGTGCGTGACATCATCCGGCGGATCGACGCCGCGACCCCGCCCGAACGTGACCGCCCGACGGACGCGCTGCGAGCCCTCGCGATCCTCGGCGTGGTGCTCGGCCACTGGCTGGTGACCGCCCTGGTCGCCGACAGCGGCACCCTGCACACCGCGAGCCTGCTCAGGTACACGCCCCAGCTCGCCCCCGTCTCCTGGCTGTTCCAGACGCTGGCGGTCTTCTTCCTGGTGGGCGGGCAGGTGGGCGCGAAGAGTTATGCCTGTGCCCGCGGGACGTACGGGCAGTGGCTCGGCGCCCGGATCGCCCGGCTGTCCCGGCCGATCGCCGCCGTGCTGGTGGTGTGGACCGTGGCGGCGGGCGTGATGCTCGCGGCCGGTGCCGACCAGGGGACCGTGCGCACGCTGGTCAAGCTGGTGTGGTCCCCGCTGTGGTTCCTGCTCGTCTTCGCGGCGCTGACGGCGGCGACCCCACTGGTCGCCCGCCTGCACCCGCTGTGGCCGCTCGCCGCCGTCGCGCTCGGGCTGCGTGGTTAGGGTGGACCGTCGCGCAATGGAGGACAAAGGGGACATGCGGGAAGGGTTGATGGGGACACTGCGCGCGGACCTGTGGACGATGGCCGCCGATCCCCTGCCGCGCATGAACGGGCCACGCTGGCTGGCCCGGCTGCCGCACGTCCTGGTCGTGGTGTTCGCGATGTTCATGGTCCAGAGCGTCAACTACGGCTTGGGTCAGGATCCGACGATCCTGGTGCTCGCCATGCTCCAAGCGACGGCTCTCGTTGTCGCGATGTTCCTCCCGATTCCGGCCTGGTGGGCATCGACCGTCATCATGGTCATCGGCGCGCTGATTGTGGAGCGCCCTCCCGCATCCTGGGACGTTCCCGGGGGAGGGATGTCGTTCCCCTGGTCCATTCACTTGATCGCGTTGCAGGCCGGGGTGCTGTTCCTGCTGGCTCTGCGGGTCCGTCCCCGGGTGGTGGCCGAGACGCTGGGGATCACCGTCCTGACGGGGCTGGCCTGCGTGTACTTCGTCAACCCGAGCATCGGACCTGGCGAAGTCGTGCGGGCCGTTCCCGTCCTGGCGACCGTGCTGGCGGTCGCTGTCCTGATGGGGATCGGCGCCGTACTGCGGGGCGAGCGCGTGGCCCGCACCAGGCTGTTCAGACAGCAGCAGCTCACGGCCGCGGAGCGGGCCAGACGCACCGTGCTCGAGGAGCGCAACCGGATCGCCCGCGAGTTGCACGACGTGGTCGCCCACCACATGTCGATGATCTCCATCCAGGCGCAGGTCGCCCCGCACCTGGTGAAAGACCCGCCGGTGGAGCTGACGGAGAACCTCGCGGGCATCCGCCAGAATGCCGTCGAAGCACTGACGGAACTGCGGCGGGTCCTGGGCGTGCTGCGATCGCCGGACGCGCTGGCGCACGCGCCGCAGCCCACCCTCGACCGGCTGGCGGAACTGGCCGGCAGCGTGCGCGGCACCGGTCTCACGCTCGCCATCGAGACCACGGGCGAGCCGCGCCCGCTGTCGCCGGGCGTCGAGCTGTCGGCGTTCCGCATCATCCAGAAGGCGCTGTCCAATGCGATGCGGCACGCCCCCGGTGCGGCGGTGCACGTGAAGATCGGGTACCGGATCGACGCGCTGGTCATCCAGATCACCAACACCGCGCCCGACCGGCCCTCACCCCCCGCCGCGGGACCCGGGCACGGGCTGCTGGGCATGCGCGAGCGCACGGCCATGCTGGGTGGCGCACTCTCAGCCGGCCCCACCCGGGACGGCGGCTACGAGGTGACCGCGACCCTGCCTGCCATGAAACCGCCCGCTGAGGATCCGCCATGACGACCATCCGCGTGCTGATCGCCGACGACCAGATGATGGTCCGCCAGGGCTTCACGGTGCTGCTCAACGCCGAACCCGGCATCGAGGTCATCGGTCAGGCCGTGGACGGCCTCGACGCCGTCGCGAAGGTCGCCGAACTCACCCCGGACGTCGTCCTGATGGACATCCGGATGCCCGAACTCGGCGGCATCGAAGCGACCCGCCGCATCACCGAACCGGCCGGCGCGGCCGTCAAGGTCCTCGTCCTGACCACCTTCGACATCGACGAGTACGTCTACGAGGCGCTCCGCGCAGGCGCGTCGGGGTTCCTGCTGAAGGACGCGTCCGCCGCCGAACTCGCACACGCCGTGCGGGTGGTGGCGGCAGGCGACGCGCTCCTCGCCCCGAACCTCACCAAGCGTCTCATCGCCGAGTTCTCCCGGGTGACCGGCACTCCCCGCGCCCCACTCAAGGACCGCGTCGGCGACCTGACCGAACGCGAAACCGAGGTCCTCTCCCTGATCGCTCAGGGCCTGTCCAACGCGGAGATCGCCCAGTCCCTGGTGGTCGCGGAACAGACCGTCAAATCCCACGTGGGCCGAATCCTGGTCAAACTCGGCCTGCGAGATCGAACCCAGGCCGCCGTCTACGCCTACGAGACAGGACTGGTACGCCCGACGGGGTACTAACTCGTAGCTGAGGTTGCACCGTCCTTCTCGTGACGAGATCTTGTGGGTAGCACATTCCCCTCAGGAGACGACATGTTGCCTCTACATATGCGCCGCCAGGAATTCCACCCCGATCCCGAGCTGGCCGCCGCCCGCGAGCAACCCGGCCTGCAGCGTGTCCCCACGCCCTACGGCCCGCAGGCCTGGCTGGTCACCCGCTACGACGACGTACGCGACGTGCTCAGGAACGCCGAACTGTTCAGCTACGCCCACGGCATCAACCTGCCGCCCATGAGCGAGGAGCAGGCCAAACGTCTCCGCGCGGGCGCGTTGCTGCTGATGGACCCACCCGACCACACCCGCTTACGCCGCATGCTGACCCCCGAGTTCACGATGCGCCGTATCCGCCGCCTGGAGCCCCGGGTCCGCGAGATCGTCGCCGACCATCTGGACACGATGGAACGTACCGGCGCGCCGGCCGATCTCATCTCCCAGTTCGCCACCCCGATTCCGTCGCTGGTCATCTGCGAACTGCTGGGGGTGCCGTACGAGGACCGGGACGCCTTCCAGGCGCGTACCGGCGCGATCCTCGACTTCAACCGCCCGCCCGAGGAGCGCGGGAAGGCGCAGATGGCGTCCGCCGCCTACATGGCCGAACTGGTCGGGCGGGCCCGGGTCGAGCCGGGCGAGGACCTGATCGGCATGCTGGTCCGCGAGCACGGCGACGACTTGTCGACCGACGAGCTGGTCGGCATCGGCGGGTTGTTGCTGGTGGCCGGGCACGAGACGACGGCCAGCATGATCGGCCTGGGCACGCTGGCGTTGCTGCGCCACCCGGAGCAACTCGCCCTGTTCCGCAAGGACCCGGACAAGGTCGACGGCATGGTCGAGGAACTGCTGCGCTGGCTGACGATCATCCACGCGGGCGCCACCAAGGTCGCCACGGCCGACACCGAGATCGCCGGGGTGCCGATCGCGAAGGGCGACGTCGTGGTGGTCTCCCTCCCGGCCGCCAACCGCGACCCCGCGCTGACCGAGGACCCGGACCGGTTCGACATCGAACGCCCCGACCTGGCCCACGTCGCGTTCGGCTACGGCGCGCACCACTGCATCGGAGCGCCGCTGGCCCGGATGGAGATGCGCATCGCGTTCCCCGCCCTGTTCGAGCGTTTCCCAAGCCTGCGCGAGGCGGGCGAGCCCGAATTCCGCTCATTCAACGTCGTGTATGGCCTGTCGGAGTTCCCCGTCGCCTGGTGATCCACGGTCACGTGGGCGCCGGTAGCGGCCGGCGCCCGCTGACCGTCGAGGGGTGAATTGAGGATCGAGCGATCGGGAGCGCCTGTGCCGCGGGAATCACTACCACGCTGGTGGAGTCACGACGTTCCGCGCCGGCGACTCGAGCCGGGCGAACGCCCCCCTCGTTCGGACCGGGCTCGCACGATCTATGCGGTGGCACTCTGGCTGGCCATTGTGGGCCTGCCGTTCGCGGCCGGTATCTTCATCGGCCGCACGACCCCCACGGGCAACGATGTGACATCAGGGCTGCTCGCGCTCCTCGTCGTGCTGGCACCGTACGCGATTGTCGGTTCCATAGTGGCGGAACGGGTCTCACTCAGCAGGCGAGACATATTCCTGTCGCGCACGACGTGGATTCGACGAGCCGCGTTTCTCCCCTACCGGGACTGGCCTCCGCTGCCGAGCGAAGTCGATCGGCTGGAGCGGATAGAGGTGGAAGGTGACAAGCGTCGCATCTTCCGCTTGAGATAGGGTCTGGACCTTCGATTTCCTAAGGTCCAGACCGCCCGGCATCGTCCTGGTTGCTGTTGTGCTTGCAGGTCACGTCATCGTGACGCTGACGGGGATGGTCCAGCCTTGGCGGCAGACCTTGCGGACCGGGAACTTCTGGTCACAGCCGTGCACCCAGAACGTGATCTTGAGTCCCTTGGCCACGTTGACGGCGTACCTTCCCGCGGTGCCGCCTGGCAACGGCGCTCCCAGGACAGTGCCCCCGTTGGAGAGCTCACCCGAAACCTGGAAGTACTCATAGTGGAACGGATCGGTCGGTCCATAGCGGAAGACCGCCTGGTTGTTCTTCTGGAACGCGGCGACGATCATACGCTCGCCCTGCTTAGGGCTCCAGGCGATCTGCCCGTGCTCGAAGCGCTGCTTGCGCCCGGTCATGTTGGGCGGCGTGTACTCATCGACGGTCGCGCAGCCGAACCAGCTGTCGGCTCCGCCAAGGGCTCGCCAGTAGTCGCCGATCAGCCCGTACGGCTGGATGGCGCAGGTGCTGGCAGAGGCAGGCTGTGCGGCGACGCCGACGCTCAGCAGGGCGGCCGCGGCCATTCCAGTGGCGGCGACGCTACGCCGGATCTTCGTTGTCATGATTCCTCCTTGATCTCTCCTCGACAGTAGAAAGAATCCGGCCAGCGGGGATCATGGCTGCCCATCCGAATCGGTAGGGCCAGCCCTCCCGCAACCGAGGGTTCGAGCCGGGACAAGCCCCCCCCATTTGCGGAACGCGCCATCGCGGCGCTTCACCATGAAGGCATGAGGCCTACACCCTCGACCAGCCGCCGCTGCCGTGGGACGCCCCGGGGTTCGGTCTTCCGCATGACGTGACCGTCGGAATGGAAAAGCGCCCACCCTTCCGGAGGGCGGGCGCTTTTCCGTTGGATCACATGTCTACGACGGGACTGCCGGGCAGGCAGCGGGTCGGGAGGGGCTCCGAGTTGCAGCCGGTCAGGATGCGCACGATCTGGGGGTCGTGGTCGCTGGCCTGGTCGGAGAACTCGGCGTTGATGTGGACCACGCCGTAGGAGTAGCCCTTGATGGCGGGGCTGACCAGGATGTGGTCGAGGACCTGGGAGTTGCCGTCGAAGACGTAGCTGTAACGCTCGTCGGCGGGAAGGGTGTCGATGAGGGTCTTCAGCAGGGTGCCGCCGACGGTGAGCGTCTCGAGCACCGGGCTGAACTGGTAGTCGTTGAGGTCGCCCAGGACGACCACCTCGGCGCGCCCGGCGCTCTTGGTGACCAGGTCCTGGACGAAGTCGCGGACCTCGCCGGCCTGCTGGAGGCGCTGGACCTCAGAGGTGCGGTTCGGGGGCTGCACGGCCGCGCTCAGCGGATGGTCGCCGCCCTTGGAGTTGAAGTGGTTGGCGATGACGAACAGCTGCTTGTCCCCGTCGTAGCGGAATTCGCCCACGAGCGGCTTGCGGCTGGTGTTCCACGCGGTGCTGGTCGGGTTGATCCGGCCGGGGGAGGCCGACAGGAAGATCTGGTTGCTGGTCGGCCGCTCGCGGAGCACGGTGACGGCCGTGTTGGCGTCGCCGCCGGGCCGGTCCACGAAGGTCACGCGGGCGGGGTTGAACAGGAACACCTGGCGGATGTTGCCGCCCGGCTCGCCGCCGTCGGTGCCGTCGTTCGGGTTGATCGAGCGCCAGTCGTACGTCGGGCCGCCCGCCGCCACGATCGCCGCGATGAACTTGGCGATGGTCTGGTCGGCCGCGACGACGCCGTTGTTGGTGGCGCCGTTGTTGTCCTGGATCTCCTCCAGGGCGACGATGTCGGGCTTGCCGAGGTTGGTGACGATCGCCTCGGCCAGGCGCGCGAACTTGGCGTCCGGGTTGGTGAAGGCCAGGTTCTCGACGTTGTAGGTGGCGACGGACAGGTCGCCCTGCTTCTTCGGCGGAAGCACCTTCTGGCGCTTGAGGGTGCCCTCGGTGATCGCGCCGAGCTCGGTGGCCTGAATGACGTACCCGCCGAACGACTGGTAGTCGACCACGCCGGTGCTCCCGGCGGCCAGCGTGGAGCCGACGTTGGCGGCGGGGGCGCCGTTCAGCGCGAGGAGCATGATGCGGCCGCTGTTCGGGTCGTCGTAGCCCTTGTAGACGGCGCCGCCGCGCGGGGTCGGGTTCTGGCCCGGCTTGAGGGTCACCCAGAGCTCGTCGAACTCGGTGTTGACCGGGCTGACCAGGCGGGTGTCCTGGGCGATGGTGACCCGCATGCCCTCGTGGATCTCCAGCCAGTCCAGCACGTACGAGGACGGCTCAAGCGGCTGGGCCTCAAGGGCGCCGCTCTTGGTGTACGCGTCGGGGAAGGCCACCGGGATGGCGGCGGGCAGCGCGTTGCCGCTGGTGAGCTTGGTGGTGGTGATCGTGCCGCCGAGCTCGGTGAGGGCCTGCGAGCCGGCGGCCGGGCGGAACTCGGTGACCCGGCCGGAGGCCAGCACGCTGTCGCCGCTGACGACCGTCGGCGAGGTGGAGCCCATGAAGACGAAGATGCCCTCGCTGGTCAGCGGGTCGGCGTCGGCGGACGGGTCCTGCATCCAGTAACCGCGCGCGTTGCCGGTCGTCCGGACGGCCGTGACGATGCCGGGCACGTTGGTGACGTTCTGCCCGACGATCGGGGAGATCCGGCCCGCGCCCTGGATGTCGTGGATGCGGACGGTGCCGGGGGTCGGGTCGACGGGACCGCCCGGGTTGTCCGCGGAGACGGTGGTGCCCGCGGTGTTGGTGGCCTTCGGCACGCCGGCGGTGAAGTCGACCGAGTTGTTGTCGGTGTCGGTCATCGCACCGGAGCGGGCGTTGGCCGTGGTGTTCGTGAGGCCGGGCGCGGCGAGCGTCTCGACGTTCGCGGTCGCGCCGTACCCGATCAGGTCCTTGACGTTCGGCGCGGTCGAGCAGGAGATGCCGCAGCCCACCAGCGGGATCTGGGCCGTGACCAGGGCGACGACGCCGGAGGTGGCCGACATCGGGATCGAGCCACTGGCGTCCGGGGTGGGGAGGTTGGTGGTGCCGCCGGCGCCCGCGGCCTCCTGGATGAGGTACTTGCCGTGCGCCGGGATGCTGCCGGACAGATTGGTCATCTGGAAGACCGCGCCCGCGGCAGAGGCGTACTGGATGCTCCAGGTCGAGACGTCGATGGGGGCGCCGGTGATGTTGGCCAGCTCGATGAAGTCGTTCTTGAAGATCGCTCCGGAGTTGCCGCCGCCGCCGTACACGGCGGAGATGACGACGTCGGAGGAGAGGGCGTTCGCGGTGCTGGGCAGTACTGCCATGGTCGCCGCGACCGTCAGTGGCAGGCTTGCCGCGGCGATCAGCCGACGTAATCTGGGGGTTGCCACAGGCCTTTGCTCCTAGATTGATGGGATCTACCCAGGAGCATGGTGGTACGTGTGTTCGGTTGAAAAGTATCGTTATCGACTATTTGCCTATATGCCGGAGGTGTTCATTGGTTCGTTCCACAACCGTGTCACTAGCGACGCGAGACGGCGACGTCGCAGACCTACGCGGGTGGTGGCGGGTAGCGGTGGTGTCCGGTCGAAGCGGCGAACTTGCGTACCTGCGGTTTGCTGGTGATCATGTGGCCGCGCAGCACTGAGGCGATCTCGACATCGATCAACGCTGGGGCGTGCACTGTTCGGGCGAGCCTCTGATGGAGAAGATCGCCACCGCGTCGATCTGTCCGGACACGCGTCGATGCCGGAGGTCAACCATGCGGCGACTGGCTTAGTCCGAATGTTCTATGCGGATTACGACATTTCCTGTTTTCTGGCCTGTCTCGACGTAGCGGTAGGCTTCGACGATCTCGTCCAAGGGATAGTGTCTGTCGATGACCGGCCTGAACGCTCCGGACTCGATCAATTCCTTGAAGTATTGTGCGGTCGCCTGGTCATTCCGCGGGATGGGGAATATGACCTTCTTGCCGCCGAGCAGGGGAGTGGTGAGGGCCAGGATCGGGTTTTGTATCAGCGGGCCCAAGTCCCCCGAGACGTAAATCCCGCGTGGTTTCAGCAGGCGCTTGCATCGGCCGAACGTGGTCTTGCCGACCGCGTCGATGACGACGTCGTATTTCTGCTCGTCCTTCGTGAAATCCTCGGCCGTGTAGTCGATGACTCTGTCGGCGCCCAGACCCCTGACCAGCTCAACGTTCTTCGTGTCGCAGACCGCGGTTACGCTGGCGCCGAGACTCTTCACGAGCTGGACCGCCGCCGAGCCGATGGCCCCGGTTGCGCCGTAGACGAGCACGTCCTGCCCGCTCTGGACTTTCGCCGCCCTGATGGCCGAGAGGGCATAGTGCGAGCCTTCGGTGCTGGGCGCGGACTCTTCGTAAGTAAGTCCTGCCGGGATGATCGCGAGGGTGCCGTCCTGGGGAATCGCCATGTATTGGGCGTGGGCTCCGAAACCGTTGTCGTTGAATCCGAACACCCTGTCGCCGACCTTGAAGGACGTGACGCCGCTGCCTACCGCCTCGACTTCTCCCGCGAACTCGGTTCCGAGGATCCGTACCTTCGGCGTGACAAGCCCGATGAAGAATCTCCAGATGAAGGGCTCGGCCGCCCGTAATGCGCAGTCTGTGCGATTGACCGTCGTCGCGTGGACCTTGACGAGGAGTTCGTTGTCTTTGACCGTCGGTTTCTCCGCCACTGAGACACGAACCACGTCCGGTGGGCCATATCTGGTACGGACTGCAGCCTTCATGACTGAATTGTAGCCAAAATACGGGAGATTGGGCGTAATCGCCGGACCGGTCGGCCCGGGAAGGGGCATTGAAATACAGCGGATGTCGTGGTTCGCAGGTGCCCGATTACTCTCTGTTACGATCGGCGGGTCGTACACGGAGGAGGCAACGGTGAAGGTATGGGTAAGGGTGGCTGTGGTCGTCGCAGCCGGATGGGGAGCGGTGCTGGGTGCTCCCGTCGCCTGGGCCGATCCCTCGCCCGATGAGCGCTCGCAACTCGCTCGTCTCGTCGGGGCCGACCTTGGCAGTCTGGTCAGCGCTCTGCCGGCCCTGCTGTGCGGCAATCGCCTGATCAGCTACAACTCCCCGACGTTCAACTCCCCGGTGAAGTGCCTCAACGGGCCGGAGAACAGCGGCAACTCCACCGACAGCGGCAACTACACCAGCCTCGGCAACCCGGTGAACAGCGGAAACTTCTCCAACACCAACGGGTCCACGGGGAGCAGCAACTCTTCCAAGAGCGGCAACACGGCCAATGGCCGTCAGGAGATCACCAGGCAGGTCGCGCGATGATGATCGTGATGTACGCCGCAGCCCTGGCCTTTGCCCCGATCGCCATCCCGGTGGGGGGATGCGACCCGAGTGGCTGCGCCAACACCAACACCAGCGGTGACACCTTCAACACCGGAAACAGCAAGAACAGCGGCAATTACCGCACTACGAACAACAACCTCAACAGCGGCAACTTCAGTACTGCCAACGGTTCCACCAACACCGCCAATTCCTCCCTCAGCTTGAACAACGCAGACGGTCCCCAGCGCATCATCGTCGCCAATCGTGTCGTCAAACCCGTCGTCAAACGCGTCATCAAACACGTCGTCAAGCGGAGACACTGATCTGCGAGGAGTGCGATCGTGAAACCGGTCAGGTAGGAGAAGCTGCCGACTCCACGCCATCCAGAAGGATGGCCAGGCCGTCCGTGAACGCGTTTCTGGCCAGGTCCTCCCAGTTGCCTGGTGCCGGCTCCTTCGCCAGCCGGGCCGAATACGGGAATCGCTCGGCGAAGTCGGGGACGAGTTCCCGCATGAGATCGCCGCGGAGTGCCCACCATTCCTGATCGGGGGTTCCGGTGGTCGTGGCGGCCGATCGCGTTTCCGTGATCGACTGCGCCGAACCCCGTACCAGGCTGAACAGGGAGCTGACGATCGCTCTGACGGGCGATCCTGTCCGGTCGAGAATGCGCAGGATGGACTCCAGGACGGCCTGTTCGTGCGGACCGAGCACCGGGCGTGCGTGGGACACCTGCAGGAGCCAGGGGTGGCGCAGGTAGCAGGCCAGCAAATCGTGAGCCCAGCACTCGATTTCGGCGCGCCAGCCGCTGGATGGAGCTACCGGCGTGGCGAGGTTCGCGTGCGCCTGGTCGTACATCAGGTCGATGAGTTCGCGTTTGGTCGGCACATAGGTGTAAAGCGACATCGCGGTACGGCCCAGCCGTTCCCCCACCGCGCGCATCGACCACCCGTCCAGCCCTGACTCATCCGCCACCGCGATCGCCGCGTCCACGATCGCGTCCACCGTCAGGGCGGGCTTCGGGCCTCGGGTCGTCCGGCCGGGATCGGCCGTCGACGCCCGCCACAGCAGGGCCATCGTGCGCTGGGGATCGCCCTGACCTGCGTAAACAATCAAGAGGTGAAACTCCTTACGGCATAAGGTATTGTGTCGGAGCGGAAACAGTTTACGGCATAAGGAGAGAGCATGGCGGTCGTGGCACTGCCCGATGGATCGAGCATCGAGGTCGAGGTGCACGGTGAAGGGCCGAACCTCCTGCTTCCGGTGAATCCCAAGCCCGCCGAGGAAGGTCCGGCGGCCCAGGCGATGCGCGACTGGGGCGGGGACCCGGCGCTCGGGCATTCTCTCGTCACCGGATTGCGGGATGATTTCCGCGTCATCGCCTTCGATTACGAGGCACACGTCATCGCCAACCCGAAAACGCTCACGCCGGACGTCGTCGTGCGTGATCTGCTCACCGTCGCCGACGCGGTGGACGCCGAGGTCTTCGGCTATTACGGCTATTCGTGGCTGGCCCTGATCGGTATGCAACTGGCTCTCCGTACGAGTCGGTGCGCGGCCCTGGTCATGGGGGGATATCCGCCGGTCGGCGGGCCGTACGAGGAAATGCTGAGCGTTACCAGGGCAACCCATCGGCTGGCCGTCGAAGCGCTGGATGCGCCGCCCGCCGGGCCGGTGACGCCGGGGGATTGGGATACCGTCTCGGTTTCGCTGTCGCCCAGCCAGGCTCAGCAGTTCGTCACCCTCTACGAGGAACTCCAGCATTTCGACGACCTGGCCGCTCAGCAGGAACTCAGTTGTCCGAGGCTGTGCTTCGCCGGTTCCGTCGATGT
Source organism: Acrocarpospora sp. B8E8 (assembly GCF_039871605.1). Classification (NCBI taxonomy): domain Bacteria; kingdom Bacillati; phylum Actinomycetota; class Actinomycetes; order Streptosporangiales; family Streptosporangiaceae; genus Acrocarpospora; species Acrocarpospora sp. B8E8. The sequence continues at coordinate 54,221 of NZ_JBDPLV010000064.1, forward strand.
CGTCGAGTACAGCCCGAGGTGGGGAGATGTCCGGGTGGACATCGCGGGGCCGATAGTCGATCGGCGGGCCGAACTCGAAAAGCTCGGCTGGGAGGTGCGGGTGCTCGACGGTCTCGACCACATGCAGGCCATGCAGGCCGATCAGGCCCTGCCGATCATCCGCCCCTGGCTCACGGCGAGCCTGAAATCGTGAACCGATTTACGGGTCGTATAGGCCACCCCCCGGGGCTCCCGTGCCCGCTCCACGGGAGCCCGTCGACGTCACAGTTGGGCGATTCTGTCCTTAAACAGGGTCGTCGCGATCGCGGCGCGGTGTGGTTCGCCCCGGAGGAACGCCTGCGCGAAGTGTTTGGCCTGCTCGTAGGAGACCCGGCCCGGCATCGGTGGTTCGTCGGGGTCGACGTCCACGTCGACCAGGGCGGGGCCGTCGTGGGCGAACGCCTCCGCCATCGCCGAGGGCAGGTCGCCGGCCTTGGTGACCTTGACGCCGTAGCCGCCGCAGGCGCGCGCCCAGGCGGAGTAGTCGGTGGGCGGTTCCGGGTAGCGAACGCCGTGTTCGGGGTAGCCGAGCACCATCTGCTCCCACAGGATCTGGCCGAGCGCGTTGTTGTTGTTGATCACTACCTTGACCGGAAGCCCCTGCTGCGCGGCGGTCAGGAACTCGCTCATGAGCATGGCGAAGCCACCGTCCCCGACGTAGGCGATGACCTGCCGACCGGGGTACGCGTGCCGCATCGCGAGCGCGTAGGGCAGCCCGGGAGCCATGGACGCGAGGTTGCCCGACAGGTAGAAGCCGCGATCGCCGCGAATGGTCCAGTAGCGGGCCGCCCAGGTGGCGATCGTGCCGCTGTCGCAGGTCAGGATCGCGTTCTCGGCGGCCAGCTCGTCGATGACCGACACGACATACTGCGGCGCGATCGGGTCCCGATCCGGGCTGGCCAGAGCGGCCATATCCGACCGCCAGGCCTCCATCTTCTCCTGATATTTCCTCAGATGGGTGCGGTCGGTGCGCGGCGTCAGCAGCGGCAGCAGCGCGAGCAGCCCCTCCTTCGCGTCGCCGACCAGCGGCACGTCCGTCGGCACCCGCGTGCCCGCCCGCGCCGGATCCGCCTCCAGCTGCACGAACCGCGCCTTCCCCGGCTCGGGCAGATGTTTGGTGTACGGGAAGTTGGTCCCCACCAGGAACATCACATCGACGTCGTCCACCAGGTCCGCCGTCGGCCTGGTGCCCAGCAGCCCGATCCCTCCGGTGGTGTACGGAGAATCGTCAGGGATGACCGCCTTTCCGGGCAGAGTCTTGATCACCGGGCAGGCCAGCGTCTCGGCGACCGCGAGGACTTCGGCTCGTGCGTGCAGGGCGCCCGCCCCCACCAGCAGCGCGGGGCGTTTGGCGGCGTTGAGCGCGTCGGCCGCCCGCGGGAGATCTTTCTCGCGGGGGCGGCCCGGGGCCGACAGGTAGATCGGCTCGGTCTGGGGTGGGCGTGCGGGCGTGACGTGCTGCCAGGGGTCGGCGTCCGCGTCGGCCACCTGGATGTCGTTCGGGATCGTCAGGTGCGCGACCCCACGCCGGGCGTACGCCGTTCTGATCGCCATGTCCACCAGCGTGGGCAGCTGGGTCGGGTTGGTGATCACCATGTTGTACTCGGTGACGTCCTCGAACAGGCGGTCGAGATTGACTTCCTGCTGGTAGTTGGTGCCGAGTACGGAGGTTTCCTGCATGCCGGTGATCGCGAGCACCGGGGCGTGGTCGAGTTTGGCGTCGTAGAGCCCGTTGAGCAGGTGGATTCCACCGGGTCCCGAGGTGGCCAGGCAGACGCCGAGCCGGCCGGTCGCCTTGGCGTATCCGGTGGCCATGAAGGCGGCCGCCTCCTCGTGATGGACCAGCACGAACCGGACGCGGTCGCGATGGCGCCGCAGCCCTTCCATGATCCCGTTGATGCCGTCGCCGGGGATCCCGAAGATCGTGTCGACTCCCCAGTCGGCCAGCCGTTCCACTAGCGCTTCTGAAGTCATGTGTCCCATGAGTCCGCCGTTTCCCCATCGGGCCATCTCATACGACCTATCTGGATAAATCCCCGCAAAGTGGGGCAAATTCCGCGATTCTTGCTGGTCGTCTACCTGCTTCGTTGGAGGAGCAACGCGGACAGGGCGCACAACACGCCCGTGGCGGCGCAGGTCCACCAGAGGGCTGATCTGTCGTAGAGGAACGCGCCCACCAGGGGGGCGGCGACTCGGGCGATCGCGCCGGTCCAGCCGTACAGGGCCTGGTAGGTGGCATGGGCGTGGGCGGGGGTGAGGTCGGCGATCAGGGCGGCGCTGAAGCCGACCATGCCGATCTCGCCGGCCGACCAGATCACGACGGTGAGGGCGTACTGCCAGGGCGTGGTCGCGAGGCCGGTCAGGGCCAGGCCGATGCCGATCAGGGCCCAGGAGGCGGCCAGGACCGTGAGGCGGGGGTAGCTGGTGAGCCAGGCCATGATCAACGGTTGGAGGGCGACGACGAGGATGGCGTTGAGGGTGATCAGCAGGCCGTACCGGGAGGGTGGGTGGCCGTCGGCGGTGAGGGCCAGGGGGAGGGCGAAGCGCTGCTGGGCGTAGACGGTCGCGTTGATGAGGATGAGCAGCAGGACCGCGAGCAGGTGGCGGTTGCGGAGGGCGGTGCGGTAGCGCGGGGGGCGCCGGTGGGTTTGGGAGGGATTGCTGGGGATTCCGGCGGCGACCACGGCGGCGAAGATCAGGGTGGTGGCGACGTCGAGGGCGATCAGGAGCCAGAAGCCGTGGGCCAGAAGCAGGCCCGCCGCCACGCCGGAGAGCGCGGCGCCGACGTTGAACGCCCAGTGCAGCAGGCCGAATGCTTTGGGGCGCAGGTCGGAGGGGATGGTTTCGGCGATCAGGGCTCTGGCGGCGGGCTGGTAGACGTCGGCGCACAGGCCGAGGGCGGCCGCGAACGCCATCATTGTCGTGATATTCCAGGCGAATCCGATGAGGAGCAGGCAGGCCGCAGTGGACAGCAGGCCGGTGATCAAGGTGGTTCTGTGGCCGAAACGGTTGGCCAGGAAGCCGCCTAAGGGTTGGCCGCCGAGCCCGCCCACGCCGTACGCGCCGAGGACCAGGCCGATCTCGCCCGGGCTGTGGCCGAGGGAGGCCAGGTAGGAGACGAGGAACGGCAGAACGGTTCCGCCGAACCGGCTGACGAGCTGGCCGGAGAACAGGAACCAGAAGACTCGGGGGAGGCCGCCGAATACGGCAGTGCGCAGGACCACGAGGTCACGGTGGGTCGGCGGGGGCTGCTGGCGCGAAGTATTCGGTTGGGGCCGAAGCCGGGTCGGCTAGATTCGGCTGGAACCGAAACGTGCGGGAGTCGGCGCGGAACTCCTGGATGATTCGGCCATAGCCTCACACGGGACATGCGTATGCACAGTCTGATCTTCTCGGCCTATGACCTCACCTCCCTGCGTTTCGCCTACTCGCCGCTGAAAGAGGTCGTGGCCAGCGTCAACGTGCTGCGCCGTCCGATGGACCGGGCGCTTCACCTGCCGTGGTTCAAGGAGGTTCGTCCGCTGCTGGCCGAGATCGACCTGGCGTTGCTCGGCGATCTGGTCATCTCCTGCCCGGGGTACATTCCCGACTTCCTCACCCCCGCGCCGGCCACTCCCATTCCGGATCTCACCACTGAACTGGCCATGCTCCGGGCGACTCCGCCCTCCGTGGTACGAGACGACCTGAACCTCATGGTGGGCCCACGCCGGAAATCCGTGGCCGCGCTTTATGCCGACCCGGTCGCTGAACTCGATCGGCTGGCGTCCGCAATCGAGACCTACTGGCAGGTCGCGTTCGCTCGTCACTGGCCTCGAATGCGCAATCTGCTGGAAGGCGACCTGCTTTATCGCGTCAGAAGGCTGGCCGATGGCGGGCCTGCACTGCTCTTCGCCGACCTGCACAAGAATGTGCGCTGGGCGGAGAACACGCTGCACGTCGAAGGCCGGTCCGATTCGCAGTCCCGGGTGCTCGACGGCCAGGGGCTGCTGCTGATTCCGTCGGTTTTCGTGTGGCCCAAGACTTTCTCCCGCACGCTTTCTCCGGGCCAGCCCACCCTTACCTATCCGGCCCGGGGCCTTGCCACTCTCTGGGAGAAAGGATTCGCGCCAGATCCCGGAGCTCTCGCCGCGGTCATCGGAGGGGCCCGGGCGCTCATTCTCACCGAACTCGACTCTCCGCTTTCGACCACTGAACTGGCTCGGCGACTGCCGTACTCCGCGGGGAGTATTTCCGAGCATCTGAGCCTGCTTCGGGCTGCCGGGCTCGTCACCGCACATCGAATCGGCCGTTCCGTTCTGTACGCGCGCAGCGCCGCCAGCGAATCCCTGCTCGCGGGGGTCAGGCCAGCACTTGCATAGGTTTTTCAGAGGGGCCGATTGAAGCGGACGCGTGTGGTGCCGGGGCCGTCGTGGTTCTCGTAGGGGTCGCTGACCGTGAAGCCCATCGCGGTGTGGAAGGCGATCGAACGATGATTCTGCGGTGAAGTGATCGCTTGTACGACCGTTCGGGCGTCGGCTCGGGCCAGGTCGAAGAAACGCGTGTAAAGCTCGCGTGCCAGGCCCTTCGCCCGGAAATCTGGATCGACGGCTACGTAGTGGATGTAGGCGACTGTCGGCTGCGAGGGTGAGAGAAATCCCACGAGAAATCCGACAAGTCGGTCGTTGACCTCGGCGATCAGACTGCTGCTGAAGAAATGATCCAGGAAGAGCCGGGACAGTCCGGCCGTCATGGGCCGCCCCCACCAATCATCAACAACCGTGACAATCCTGTCGTAATCATCTGGGACGGCCTGGCGCACACCAACGTCGTACATGCCTCCCAGCATGCATCCACGGGCACCGTCCCGGAACACGCGGCTGGACGGCGAGGAGACGGCCACCATCCGGGCCGATAAAATTCGATATTTCGTGCGAAGGTGATCATGCTGCGGATACCGTCCACCGCATGAGGGGCCGGTTATGACGCAGGGGACGATCGCGCGCTGGGCTGCGCTTCCTCGCCTGGCCGCAGTCGCGCTCGTCGCGGCTCCGGTCTGGTTTGGTCGTTTCTCACCGCCCGTGTTTCTCCTCTGACGCCTGCATCCTGGGACCGGGCTTGAGGTATGACACCGGCTTCTGGCTGTCCGGGACGATGCCGATCGGCTCCTGGCTGTCCCGCCATGGACCCCATCTGCTACACCGCCTGCCTCGACTTCTGGTGGCGGATCCAGCAGTTCCATTACGAAGCCCAGGTCATGGGCCTTCACCTCGGCCCGCTGGCCGTCATCGCGACCATGACCTTCCTGGTCTCCCGCCGTGCCGTCATCGCGGCGTGGGCCGGCCTGATGGTCCTCGCCGTCCCGGGAACAATCGCCGCGATCGCCAACCCGTACCAGTTCTGCTACCCGGCGGCGATGTCCCCGCAGGCCTGGCCGCTGATCGCCGCCGCCATCCTCATCCGGCTCCCCGCCCACACGACCTTCCTGTCCCGGCTGACCCCGTCGAAGAACACCCGCGATCTCCTCGCCATCCTCGCCGTCGCGGTTATTCTCGGCTGGCTGGTCGTCGCGCATTTCCTGCCCTGACGAAAATTGGGATGCCCGCCCGGGAAATTGGAAGGTACCCTGCGCGAGGACCTGGGAGGGGAATTGTCGTGGGACACGTCGAGGTTGGGCACCTGACCTATGTGCTGCCGGATGGCCGGCCTTTGCTGGATGACGTGTCGTTCCGGATCGGGGAAGGCGTCAAAGCGGCCCTCGTCGGGCCGAACGGCGCCGGGAAGACGACCTTGATGCGGCTGATCTCCGGGGATGTGCAGCCGGTCGAAGGGTCGGTGGCGAGTTCCGGCGGGCTCGGCGTGATGCGGCAGTTCATCGGCAGCATCCGGGACGGCCGGTCGGTGCACGACCTGCTGCTTTCGGTGGCGCCGACCCGGGTGCGCGAGGCGGCCGAGAAGCTGCACGCCATCGAGCTGCTCATGATGGAGCGCGACGACGAGAAAACCCAGATGCGGTACGCGCAAGCGATCACCGACTATTCCGACGCCGGTGGTTACGACATCGAGGTGTTGTGGGACACCTGCACGATGGCTGCCATGGGCACGTCGTACGACAATGTGAAATATCGGGAAGTGAACACCCTGTCTGGGGGTGAGCAGAAACGTCTGGTGCTGGAGGCCCTGCTCCGAGGCCCCGACCAGACCCTCCTGCTCGACGAGCCCGACAACTACCTGGACGTTCCCGGCAAACTCTGGCTCGAACAAGCCCTCCGGGAAACCCCCAAAACCGTCCTCCTCGTCTCCCACGACCGCCAACTCCTCGCCAACGCCGCCGACCGCATCGTCACCGTCGAATCCGGAAATATCTGGGTTCATGGCGGTGGATTCGCCACGTACGCCGAAGCCCGCAAAGAACGCAACGAACGCCTCGACGAGCTGCGCCGCCGCTGGGACGAGGAACACGCCAAGCTGAAGCGCCTGGTCATCATGCTCAAGCAGAAGGCGACCTACAACGACGGCATGGCCAACGCCTACCACGCCGCCCAGACGAGGCTGCGCAAGTTCGAAGAGGCGGGGCCCCCGGAACTCGCCCCCAAGGACCAGCTGATCAACATGCGGCTCCGCGGCGGGCGAACCGGCAAGCGCGCGGTGATCTGCGAAAACGTCGAACTCACCGGCCTGATGAAACCCTTCAATCTGGAGGTCTGGTACGGCGAGCGCGTCGCCGTACTCGGCTCGAACGGATCGGGAAAATCCCACTTCCTCCGCTTGCTCGCCGGGGAGACCATCCGCCACACCGGCGCGGCCCGGCTCGGCGCGCGGGTCGTCTCCGGCCACTTCGCCCAGACGCATACCCGCCCCGAACTCGCCAAACGCACCCCGTGCGAGATCGTCATGACCGAGCACGCCCGCCTCAAGAACGAGGCCATGAAGATCCTCGCCCGCTACGAGCTGGCCGGAATGATCGCCGATCAGCGATTCGAGACCCTGTCCGGCGGCCAGCAGGCCCGCCTGCAGATCCTCCTGCTCGAACTCTCCGGCGCGACGTTGCTGCTGCTTGACGAGCCGACCGACAACCTCGACCTGGCCAGCGCCGAAGCCCTGCAGGACGGCCTGAACGCGTTCGAGGGCACCGTCATGGCGGTCACCCACGACCGCTGGTTCGCGGCCGACTTCGATCGGTTCCTGGTCTTCGGCGCCGACGGCCGGGTGTACGAATCACCCGAACCGGTCTGGGACGAAGGCCGCGTTCAACGCGTCCGTTAAAGCTTTCGTCCGCGATGCGCGTGTCCGCCGGACTGCTCCGGCGGTCACGCGTTATCACAGCTGAGTGACGCAGCGTATGACAGCACTCATCCTGACCGCCCTGATGGTGCTGGCGGGATGCGGGCAAGACGACTCGAACAAGCCCAGGCAGCTCGCCCCGCTCGCGCTGAAGGAGCAGGCCTCCTCGGTGGTCAAGGCCAGCGGTGGGTATGTGGTGAATTGGGCGGCCGTCCTCGGCAACCCCAACCGGTGGCATTTTGGTGAGAACACCGTAGCCACGATCAGCGCCCAGGACGCGACCGGCAAGGAGATCGTCCGGATGGAGCAGCCGCTGGACGCGGTTCCTCCGGCGGGCACCCTGGCCTTCACCGGCGAAGCCCTGGCCGCCGCCAAACCGGTCTCCGTGAAGATCAACTACCGGCCGGCGGCGTGGCATCAGGCGGCGCGGATTCCGTCCGCGTTCAAGCCGTTCCCGGTGAGCAAGGTGGCCACCGAGAAGCTGGGGACAGGGTCCTACCTGATCACCGGATATGTCACCGACCCGTTCCAGAAACCGGCGTCGAGCCTGGTGGTGACCGCTTTGCTGCGGGACAAGGCGGGCAAGCTGATCGGCGGGGGGACGGCGTTCGTGGACGACGTGCGGTCCAACACCAACCGGCGTTTCATCATCACCGTGGAGAGCGTGAGCGAGGGCGGGGAGGCCGCGTCGACGGAGGTTGTCGCCCGGACGTGGGGGGCCACCGCGAAGCCGTACGAGGATCTGGCGATGGGCGGCGCGAAACCGGTGCACACCGCGAAGCCGCAAACCGAGCCATTCGTCAAGGATCGCGGCATTCAGGCCATGGCCGAGAAACGGCCGTGACCCTACCGGAACCCAGATTCAGCGCAGACCCTCTCTGGATCTTGAAATCCGGATCGGGTTACGGTACAGGCATGACCACCCCCCGGATCGTCCTGTTCGGCGCCACCGGCTTCACCGGGCGGCTCACCGCCGAAGCCCTGCTGGCGCGCGGCGCCCGGCCCTTGCTGGCCGGGCGCGATCCGGCCCGGTTGTCCGCCCTCGCGGCCTCCCTCCCGATCGAACTGCCGACCGCGGTCGCCGACGTGAGCCGCCCCGACTCGGTCCGCAGGATCGTCGAATCCGGCGACGTCCTCATCTCCACCGTCGGCCCGTTCACCCGCTGGGGCGAACCGGCCATCCAGGCCGTTACCGAAGCCGGCGCCATCTACCTGGACTCAACCGGCGAACCCTCCTTCATCAAGCGCGTCTTCCAGCGCTACGGCCCACCCGCCGCCGCCCGCGGCGCCACCCTGATCACCGCATTCGGGTACGACTACGTCCCCGGCAACCTCGCCGCCGCCCTGGCCCTCCGCAAAGCGGGCACCGAAGCGACCCGCGTGGACATCGGCTACTTCGTCCGAGGCAACCTCGCCCGCCGCGCCAGCGCCGGAACCCGCGCCTCCGCCCTCGGCATGATCCTCGAGCCCATGTACGGCTATCGCGACGGGCGCATCCTCCGCGAACACGGCCGAACCCGCCTCTTCACCGTGGGCGGCCGCAAACGCCACGGCATCTCGCTCGGCGCGAGCGAACACTTCGCACTCCCGCGCGCGTATCCCCGGCTCCGCGAAGTCAACGTCTACCTCGGCTGGCTGGGCGGCCTCACCCGAGCCGCCGGAGTCTTCGCCCGCGCGACTCCCGTCATCGCATCCCTGCCCGGCGCCCGCCGCGTCACCGAAGCCATGGCCGACCGTGTCATCCGCTCCGGACCTCGAACCTCGTCCCCCGCGGATCCCACCGTCTCCTCGCAGACCATCGCGGAAACGTACTCCTCCGACGGCCGCCTCCTCACCACCGTGCAACTCAACGGCGGCGACCCCTACGACTTCACCGCCCGCATCCTCGCCTGGGCCGCGACCACCGCCCTCATCGACGGCGTCGGCGGCACCGGCGCCCTGGGTCCCGTAGACGCCTTCGGCCTCAACGCCCTCTCCGAAGGCTGCGCGGGAGCCGGCCTCCACATCGCCACAAGCTGACCCTCCGCCCATCGCCCTCTCGGACGCATGGGCATTGCCCCCGGTATGGTGCATCTCTTCCAGGCTCCGCCGCTGAGCCGCCGCTCGACGTGAGGTTCGACCACGTGAGAAGGGAAGATCATGGTTGGCAGGCACGTTGCTGTTTTCGGTGGTGGATACATCGGACTGGTAACCGGTGCCTGTCTCGCCGAGCTTGGCCACCGGGTAGTGGTTCGGGATATCAACCCGGAAAAGATCCAGCTGCTCCGATCCGGCGACATACCGATCTATGAGCCGGAATTGAGCGACATGATCGCCCGGAACAAGGAGCGCCTCACCTTCACCCTGGACGCCCAGCACGCGCTGCACGACGCCGAGATTGTGTACATCTGCGTGGACACGCCACCGTCGGCGTCCGGCGACGCGGACCTCTCCAGGGTCTGGGCGGTCGTGAAGTCGCTGGCGGGCGCTTCCCACCTGCGAGCAGTGGTGATGAAGTCGACCGTACCGGTGGGCACCGGCACCCGCGTGCGGGCCGCGATGGACGCGGCCGGTCTCGCCCATGTGGGGTACGCCTCGAACCCGGAGTTCACCGCTGAAGGCACCGCGGTAAACGACTTCCTCCACCCGGACCGGATCGTCATCGGTGCCTTCGACGAGCCGACCGCCAGCCTGATCCAGGAACTGCACCATGGCGTGGACGGACCGGTCGTCGTGATGGACGTGCTGTCCGCCGAGATGGTGAAGCTCGCCTCGAACGCCCTGCTCGCCACGAAGATCAGCTTCATCAACGAGGTCGCCACTCTGTGCGAGAAAACCGGCGCCGACGTCGAACACGTCGCCCGCGCCGTCGGCCTGGACCACCGCCTCGGCCACCACTTCCTACGCCCCGGCATCGGCTGGGGCGGCTCCTGCTTCCCCAAGGACTCCGAGGCGCTACGGCAACTGGCCAGCAATACCGGCTACCACTTGCAGCTCCTGTCGGCGGTGATCGAGGTCAACAACCTGCAGAAGCGGAGGGCGATCCAGAAGCTGAAGGACGAACTCGGCACGCTGGCAGGCGCCCGGGTGGCGCTGCTCGGGCTGACCTTCAAACCAGGGACGGACGACATGCGGGAGGCACCGAGCACGGTGCTGGCCGCCCGACTACTGGCGGAGGGCGCCGAGGTGCGCTGCTGGGATCCGATGGGCCGCCCCGGCGCCACAGAGCCGTGGATCTCAACGAGCCGTCACGCGACGCCTGAACTGGCGGTCGAGGGCGCGGACGCGGCGATCGTGGTGACGGAGTGGCCGCAACTCAGGGAGGTGGACTGGGCGCACGCCGCCTCGGTGATGCGGCGACCGGTGCTGTTCGACGGCCGGAACCTGCTGAACCCGGCCGACATGCGCACACTCGGCTTCACCTACATCAGCGTCGGTCGCCCCTAATCACCGGTCAGCATCGACAACCACCCCTACATCGCAGTGCAACGCGCTACCCCCGTGGGTGGCGGCGGGGGCGGGCGGGGCCCGAGGGGAAGAAGGGGCTGGGTGGGGGAACCACCGGTCCAGTGAGAGTGCAGTTCCGGGCAGAGCCACGGAGAGGGGGCGGGGCCGGGCGGAGCCCGGGAAGCAAATAAGGGTGGGTGGGTGGGAGAATTCCGGCAACCTCCGCGAATCTGACGAGCACGGCGTGATCGCAGCATTGGAGGCCGCGGCTTCGCATTACTTCGCAGGTTCCTCCCGCACGCCATCCGCAACCCCAGCCGAATCGGGGTTTTGTGTCCGGCTAATCGGTTAATTCTTGTGGTGGTGTTATGAATGCCGGACAGCCGGGTATTTCGTCTCGCGGGCGATACCCGGTTTGTCGTGCTGGCATTTCTGGAAATTTCTGTGGATGGGGGATGGTCTGGATGGGGGCGCATCGGCGGGGTGCGGTGGCTGTGCGGGCGATTGGGCAGGTGGGTCCGGCGAGGGTGGACCGGCGGGCCGTGGTCTGGGCGACCAGGCTGGGCTTCGGGTCGTTGCCGCTGCTGTTCCTGGTAGGTGTGGGGGTTATTCCGGCGTTGATCGCGCTTTCGCTGCGGGCGAGGGCGCTGGCCGACATGAGGGAACAGCATGTCTCGGGAACGGATTGGGGGATGGTGCACGCCGCGATGGTCTGCGCGGTAGTGACCTTGATCCTGGCGGGCATCGCCGTAGCCGTCGCCGGGATGGTGCTGCTTTTCTGACCGGTCGGCTAACGATATCGGGCGATTTGGTTGGATAAATGGGGCGCAAGCCGTACCGAATCAAAAGGTATGGCATTCGTGAGAATCGCTGGAACTACTAGTTACTAATCCATTACCTTCGGTCACATGAATGATCGAGTCCTGGTCGAAGCGCTGCGTGATCGCGATCCAGGCGCCCTCGCCGCGCTCTACGATTCGCACGCGGAGAGCATCTATCGATTCTGCTGGGCCATGCTGGGCAGCGCGGACGGGGCCCAGGTGGCGTTGCGAGACACGCTGATCGCCGCCGAGGCCCGCATCGCGTCCCTGGCCGATCCGGAACAGCTGCGGGCCTGGCTGTTCGCGCTCGCGCGAGGGGAGTGCACACGCCGCCGGATGCCAGGGTTCGTGATCACCGACGACACAGATCCGGCGGGGATGGCCGTCCCGGCGTCCGGCGAGGCCGACGACGACCTGCGGGTCACCGCCTGGAACGCCACCCAGGCACTGTCGGTCGACGACCGCGAAGTCCTGGAACTCAGCACCCGCCACGACCTGTCCGGCCCCGACCTCGCCGCCGCTCTCGGCCGTCCGGTACGGCAGGCGGAATCCTTACGCGAAGCCGCCACCGAACGCCTGCGAGACGCCGTCACCGCCGAGGTCCTCGCAGGCAAAGGCCCGCACGACTGCCCCAAACGCGCCAAGCTCCTCGAAGGCCACACCGGGGATCTCACCACCGAGACACGCGAACAACTGGTCCGGCACATCGCCCGCTGCGACACCTGCAAACCGCACCGCGACCGCCAGATCTCCACCGCGAAGGTCTTCGCCCTGCTGCCGTCCGCCATCCTGCCGGACACCCTCCGCGTCCGCGTGATGAGCTGCTTCATCGACCCCGAACTCGTCCCATACCGCACCTACGTCGCCAGACGCGTCGGCACCCTCGACGCCAACGGATTCCCGATCACCAACGAGACACCAGCCCGCCGCTGGCCAATGATCGCCCTCGGCACAGCCGCCGCCATCGCCGCCGCAGCCGCCACCGTCATCGCCTTCACCCAACTCGCCACCACCCCCGGCGAACAAATCATCGGCACAGCCTCCGGCCTATTCCCTTCCACCGCCCACCATCCCACCCCCAAGATCACCAAATCCCCCAAGCCCCCAAACAAGCCCCTAGACCTCCGCGAAATCCTCGAAATCTCCCAACGCATCCCAATCAGCCCAGACAACGCCACCCACCCAATCCCCACCAAGGCCCCACCCTCTCGCCCAAACCCCACCCTCACCCCCACCCCCCACC
>NZ_JBDPLV010000065.1:0-65790 GCF_039871605.1 Acrocarpospora sp. B8E8
CGCGCGAACTCCTCCATCGAGGGCGCGCTCGAAGACGCGGATTCCTCGATCACGAACAGCGATCATGCCGGACTCCGGCGAGACGATCAAACCGGCGACACCAAGATCAGGAGGTGTGAATGGTTACGCGGGAACGGCAAGGTACGGTTCGAGAAAGAATATTCAAAGTCCGAACATTCTGAATATGTGAGGGTTATATCTTTGTCGATATTCGGCAAGTGGACGGCCGGAAGCCCCGCCAAAATAATCACCTCAAAGCGATATTCGTCGAGGGGAAGGTGGAAATTGGTGGCACGTTTTTCGCGAGTCCTAACGATTGCTCTGACGGTGGTCGCCGCGCTCGTGGTGCCGGTGGCGCCGGCGCACGCCGCGTACGGGTCCGACATCGTGGTGAGCATCGATGTGTACGGCCAGGGCTTCAAGCTGTCCGGGGCGTACGGGACGATCGCGTTCGACAACGGGAACGCCAAGTACCGCTACTCGATCGCGATGTGCTAGCAGGCCAGCTACACCCGGCCCAATCTGTACGCGTCCGTCAACGGTGGCTTACGGACCACGTTGTGGTCCGGGGGCGGCACCCAAGTGACGATTCCGCAGTGCACGAACCCGGCCTACCTCGTCAGCGGCGAGGTGACGCCCGGCGGGACCGTCAGCAATGTGACGCTCACGGTGGACGGAGTGAAGTTCAACCCGCCGAACAGCACGTACCACACCAATTCCGGGTTCTACGACAACCCGTTCAACTGAGGTTCTCTCGCACGTCGGCTCTGAAGCCCCGCCGGTCACCAGGCGGGGCCTTCGCCGTCTTCGCTGGACTGCTGTTCTGATGTCAAGGAGCTCGCTTCCTCTGGCCGTCACGAGTACCAGTTGACGAGGAAGCCGATCGGGATCGACGCGAGGAGGAACGCGTAGACCCGGCGGCGCTGGGCGGCGATGGTCTTCTTCGTCTCGCCCGCGACCCTTGCCACGGTTACCCGAATGCTGCGGGGCCGCCGGGAGCCAGCGCGTAGTCCGGAGGCCATGGTGCGTGAGGCTTCGCTGTAGGGCTGACCGATTTGGGCGGCGGCGCCGGTTAGCAAGCCGGTGACCTCCTGCTCGGCGAGCGCGCCGCCGGCCACGAGCCGGTGACCCGTTCAAGCTCGGCTGTGATCGCGGCAGGTAGCTGGTGCGCTGGTCACTCCCTATGCCGAGACGTCTCCCAGGACAAGCCCATCAACGACCACACCGAGAATTCGGCCATGCCGAAACCTGGGCCGGAGGTCGGCCTGGCGTCCGAAATTCCGAAATGACACAGAACTGACGTTTAACCGATATGCATCATGAGCAGTGCGTCAACACCCGATCGAGCGGCTAGGAAGATCGTCGCGACCTGGACCGATATAGCGTTGGCCTAGGAGCGATACAGAGCCCGGTTTGCTATATTTTGGCCAAGTAATAGGCGTCCGGGTAATTATGTCGGGGTATCCAAGATGCGACACTACAGAGCCGCAAAAAGACGGCGGATGGTAGCGTTATCTGTCCCTACCCACGAGGGCCCGGTTCAAGCTGCGCGGCGATCGAGTTACGCGATTACTGTAGGTTGGCCTTGGGTCTCGCGCCGTAGCGGGACAGCAGGCAAGGCATCCCTACCTGACGAATGGGCTAAAAATGACTAAAGAATCTACGATTGCCTCGCTGGTCATCGACTGCGCGGAGCGACCCCTTTTTGACCTTGCGGATCAGAAAGAGTCCCCAGACCTCACCGGAGTCTCCTTCAGCTCGTCGATTTGAGCCTTACGCTACCCGCATGCGTGAACCCATCGCGCCGTTCCGGCAGTTCGTCCTCAAGATCGCTAGTCGATGCGATCTCGCCTGTGACCATTGCTACGTCTACGAAAGTGTGGACCAGAGCTGGCGTGGACGGCCGATGGTCATGGCCGACGCCACCATCGATCTGGTGGCGGCCAGAATCGCCGAGCATTCACTCGCCAACGGCCTCGGCCGAATTCATGTCGTCATTCACGGCGGCGAACCCCTCCTCGCGGGCGTCGCGAGGCTCCGGCGAGTGGCCGGCAGCCTGCGCGCGGCGCTCCCCCCAGGGGTCGAGCTCGACCTCCGGGTTCATTCGAACGGGGTGCTTCTGAGCCGCGCCTTCTGCGAGATGTTCGCCGAAGAGGGCATCAAGGTAGGCATCTCGCTCGACGGCGACCGGGCCGCGAACGACCGGCATCGCCGCTACGCCAATGGCAACAGCAGCTTCGACAAGGTCGTCCAGGCCATCGATCTACTTCGCCATTCCTACGCACAGCTCTACGCTGGGCTTCTGTGCACGGTAGACGTCCGTAATGATCCCATCGCTGTCTATGAAGCGCTTCTGGCATTCGACCCGCCGCGTATCGATTTCTTGCTTCCCCACGCGACCTGGCAGAATCCGCCGCCCCGTCCGACCAACGGCCGGTTCGACTACGCCGATTGGCTTGGCGCCATCCACATGCGGTGGGTAGCGAGCGGACGGCCGGTGGCTGTGCGCATGTTCGACTCCATCGCCGCGACGGACATCGGTGGCACCAGCCAGACGGAGTCCCTAGGGATCAGCCCGAGCGATCTGGTCGTCATCGAGACCGACGGTGCCTATGAACAGGCCGATTCACTGAAGGCCACCTTTGACGGTGCTCCGTCCACTGGTATGAACGTCGCCGACCACTCCCTCGACGAAGTGGTGGGCCACCCGGGGATGCGCTCCAGACAGCTCGGAATCGAGGCGCTCGCCGATGAATGCCGCCGCTGCCCGATCGTCGAGAGCTGTGGCGGGGGCCTTTACGCCCACCGGTGGCACCCGGAAACAGGCTTCAAGACGCCGAGCGTCTACTGTGCGGACCTCAAGAAGTTGATCCCTCAGGTTCAGACCGCCGCTCATCCCCGGCACGAACTGCCCATCTCCGTGTTCCAGCGCCTGGCCTCCCTCTCCGCGACGCCCGACGATCTCACCACCGCTTTCTCCGCCCAGCGGAGCCTCGTCCGGCAACGAGTGGCGGGCATAGGCGCGGCCCAGCCGGAGAGCCAGGCGTGGCAACTCCTTGGACATCTTGACCGCCTCCACCGGCCTGCCGTCGCACGAGTTCTGGACTACCCATACGTCCGGGCGTGGGCGGCCAGGGGCGAGACCGAACCCGGTCATCTGGCAGCAGTCGCCGCGGCCGCCGCGGTGCACGCGGGATTCACTGCGGAGATCGCCATCCCCGCGATCGATGGTCACGTGCATCTCCCGGGGATCGGCCGGATGTCGGCGAAGGGTGCCGCCGCGTGTGTTGTGCGCGTCCGAGGGCCCGGGGACTACGCGATTCATGCTGGTGACGACTGGGTCGATAGCGCCGACCCGGCGTGGGAGCCCGTGCGACGCCTGACGCTCGCGGGCCGAACCTTCGTCTTCGACGACCTTGACGCGTTCCGCGACTGTTACGACCAGACGGTTGCCGATCGGCTGGATCCGGCCGTCTTCCGCGCCTGGGCCGAGGCTCTCGAAGCCGCGTGGGCACGGTTGGGGCGAGTGCCGCGCCTGACGGCGGCGGTCGCCACCGGCCTGTCGGTGATCACCCCCCTGTCGGGTGCGCCGGGGCGGGGGGCCTCAAGCCGCTCGGCGTTCGGGGCGCTGGCCCTGTCCGAACCTCTGGCGCCCGAGACCACGGCCCTGATGGTCACCCGACTGGCCCACAGTGCCCAGGCGGGCGCGCTTCTCGACGGCTACAACCTGGTGGGCGACGCCGCGCTGCAGTCCGCCCTGCAGGACGTGTACGGCACGATCTCGGGCGCCAAGCTGCGGCCTCTGACCGCTGCGGATCTTCGAGATGTCGATGTCACGATGGGCGCGCTCATGAACGGGCCGATCACTCAGCTAGGGCGAGAGTTCTTGTCCGCGATGAGCTCCCGTGAGTTCGCCCGTCATCCCTGAAGATTGATGCCATGGACACCTCCGCCCTGCCGCTCGGAACCTCCCATCTCACCGACACTCACCTCGCCGACGACCTTCGCGCGATGGGTCTGGGCACCGGGCAGATCGTCCTGGTCCACAGCTCCTTGCGCGCCATCGGGCCACTGCTAGATGGAGCACGCACGCTGAGCCAGGCATTGCTGCGGGTCCTCGGAGTCGAAGGCACCATCGTGGTCCCGACATTCACGTCGGACAACTCCGACACATCTCGTGCCTACCGAGCGCGCACGCAAGGGATGGACGCCGCCGAACTCGCTCGCTATAGCGATGGGTTTCCCCCGTTCGACAAGAACACGAGCTCCGCTGCCGAATGCGGTCAGTTCGCCGAGCAGCTGCGCATCCGGTCCGACGCGTTCCGCAGCGATCATCCACAGACGTCGTTCGCCGCCGTAGGCGCCAGCGCTCGATGGCTGATGGCCGATCATTCTCTCGACGACCATCTCGGCTGGTCGTCCCCGCTCGCCAAGCTGTATCAAGCGCATGCAGTCATCCTCCTGCTTGGCGTGGGATACGAGTGCTGCTCGGCATTCCACTTGGCCGAGTACGGCAAGGCCGTCGGACAGCCGCTCATGCAGTACCGATGCCGCATCACCGTAGGCGGCATGCCGATCTGGCACCAGTACGACGACGTCGTTCTCGACGACTCGGATTTCGGCGGTTGCGGGACTGCAATCGAATCCAAGATGGACCTGTCCATGGGACATGTTGGTGCGGCCCCGGCCAGGCTTTTTCCCTTGCGACAGGCGGTCGACTTCACCGAGAAGTGGCTGACGGAAAACCGATCAACGAAAAACCTCAACGTACAACGGCCACAAATGCGCATGGTTGACATAACCTGATGTCGACGGTGGGAGTCTGAAGTGGGTGGAGGTGCGGGTGGCGAGTACCTCGAGTTCAGACCAACACCAACCATATTTCTTTCTCAGCTACGCGCGTACCCCGCCGAGTGATCCGAACGATCGCGAACCCGACAGAATGGTGATCCGGCTCTACCGCTCGCTGGCCCAGGAAATTCTTCAGCACACCGATCTTCCCGCCGGCGCTCAGGTGGGATTCATGGATCGCGACATGCCGGCCGGGGCGGAGTGGGAACGCCATCTCGCGGCACAACTCGCCAAGTGCCGGGTATTCGTCCCCCTGTACTCGCGCCGCTATTTCCGCAGCGACGCCTGCGGCAAGGAGTGGGCGGCTTTCGAGCTCAGGCGCCGGGCGCACCTGAATGCGAGTTACGTATTGCCCGAGGTCATCGTGCCCGCATTCTGGGTGCCCGTGCCGACGTACGAGCTCCCGGGGATCGCGCGGCCGATCCAGTTCAACGAACTGGACATGGGTCCGCACTACGACGAGCGCGGCCTTTACGGTCTGATGAACATTAATCGGCTGCGCGACCATTATAGGAGCGCGGTCACCACGCTGGCCCGGCGCATCATAACGATCGCGGAGGAAGTCAATCTGCCTCCCGCGGAGCCGTGCGACTTCGGCGCGATGAAAAGCGCATTCGACCGGGACGAGTCTCGGCGTTTCCAGATCACCGTGATCGCACCGACCGTCCGTACAAGCCCGCCGGGACGGGACCGGCAGTACTACGGTGCCTCGGCCGCCGAGTGGAATCCCTACCATCCCGACCGATCGCAGCCGATCGCTCAGGTTGCGGCTCGGATCGTCCGCGACCGGGGTTTTGAGCCGGAAATCGGTTCCTTTCTCGATCACCGCACCGAGTTGCTGAGCGAAGCGCCGCCGATGTGCCCGGGAATCGTGCTCGTCGATCCATACGCGACCCTGATGCCCGACTGTCAGGCGGCGCTGACTCAGCTCAACGAGAGCGGCCATCCGTGGGTGGGCCTGGTCGTTCCCTGGCATTCCGCGGATGAGCAGCTATCGCATTCCGGGGACCTGCTCCGAGACCATCTGCAGGCACTCCTGCCGTTGAAGATTCAGCAGATCCGGCTGATGTCGCGGGAGGCGATCAGCGGCGCTCTCGACCTCGACCAGATCGATCTGGCGCTCCGGCAAGTGATCACGACGGTCACCCGCCCATACCTTCGCAACGCGCAGGTTTTCCCACCCCAAGTTCCGCCTGCCCGACCACGTCGCCGCCTGTACGGCGACGACCCTTCAGGAGACCCTCTGCCAGAGGAGAACGATGAGTGACCTGCGCGACGGACGGATTATCACGTTCTACTCCTTCAAGGGTGGGACCGGCCGAACCATGGCGCTGGCCAACTCCGCATGGCTGTTGGCGGCGAACGGCTATCGCGTCCTAGCAGTGGACTGGGACCTGGAGTCTCCCGGACTGCACAAATTCTTCCGGCCGTTCCTGGACGCCGAGAAGATCGTCGAAGCCCCCGGCGTGGTCGAGTTGATCTCTGAGTTCTCCTGGGCCGCCACGAAGAGGACGGACTCGAGGCCCGATGACTGGCATCGGCAGTACGCCCAGGTCGCACCGCACGTCGTAGGCATCGACTGGGATCACTTCAGCGGCGACGGGGCGATCGACTTCTTGTCCGCGGGAAGGCAGAACCGCGACTACTCCTCTCTCGTGGCCAGCTTCGACTGGGATACCTTTTACGAGCGCCTGGGCGGCGGCCAGTTCCTCGACGCGCTGCGCGAGGGGATGTGCGCCAGTTACGACTACGTGCTCATCGACAGCCGTACCGGCCTCAGTGACATCGCGGACATCTGCACGGTGCACCTTCCCGATGTCCTGATCACGTGTTTCACCCTGTCGGACCAGAGCATCGAAGGCGCCGCCGAAGTGGCCGGGCAAATCGCCGAGCGCTTCCGGGACCGCGGGATCCGCATCCTGCCGGTGCCGATGCGGGTCGACGACGCGGAGAAGGAGAAGCTCGACGCGGGCCGTGGATTCGCGCGGAGCAAGTTCGAGCGCTTTCCCGCGGGGATGCACCAGGACGAGATGAACACCTACTGGGGGGCGGTGGAGATCCCCTACAAGCCGTTCTACGCGTATGAAGAGACGCTGGCGACATTTGGCGACGCTCCCGGCCTTCCGGCGTCGCTGTTGTCGGCGTACGAGCGTCTGGTGAGCGTCATCACCGAAGGCCGGGTGCGCGGGCTGCCACCGCTGGCCGAGGACATCCGCCTCAGCTATCGCGACCTGTTCGTTCGCAAGCGGCCAGTCACGTCGCCCGACGTCTACCTCAGCTATGTGGCGGACGACCGCCTGTGGGTCGAGTGGATCAAGGCGGTGCTGACTCAGTCGGGATTCCGAGTCCACGCGCACAGCCTGACCGGCGAGCAGGAGGATTCCGACACGGTTCGCGCGTCCGAGGGCGCTTCCCGCACGATGGCGCTTCTTTCCCCCGCCTACCTGCGCTCGATGCAGGCCAGAGAGATCTGGCACGCGATGTCGTTGAGCGAGCTGTCAGGACTACGAGGGCAATTTGTTCCGGTACGCGTGGCAGACGTGCGGTTGTCCCTCCCTTACACCGACCCGACACCAGTCGACCTGATCCGGCTGGATGAGTCCCAGGCCAAGGTCGCGGTCCTGCGCGCGCTGGAACGGCCGGCGCAGCTCGTCGAACCCGCCACCCCAGTGATCATCCCGCGTTTCCCCGGCCTTCAGCCCACCGTCCTGGATCTGCCCACCCGGAACGCGACTTTCACTGGGCGCGCCGAGGTCCTGCAGCGGCTGCGCGAACAGCTCATCGGCGGCGGCAGCGGCGGCCGGACGGTCGTCACTCAGGCAGCTCTGTACGGCCTGGGAGGCGTCGGCAAGACACAGCTCGCGATCGAGTACGCGCACCGGTTCATGACCGATTACGACGTCGTGTGGTGGATTTCGGCGGAGCAGCCCGAACTGCTCAACGGCGCCATGGCCGAGCTGGCCGATCGGTTGGGCCTCCGGGTGGGCGACAACGTGGCCGAGGCGGCGCAGGCCGCGCGTGAGGCGCTGCGGCGGGGGGAACCGTACTCGCGCTGGCTGTTGATTTTCGACAACGCCGACCAACCTGAAGATCTGGCCAACTACCTGCCCGGCAGTTCCACCGGCCACGTGCTGATCACCTCACGTCATCAAACCTGGGCCCAGGCGGCCACACCTCTGGAGATCGACGTGTTCACCAGGGCGGAGAGCCTGGAACACCTTCAGCGGCGTGTCCCCTCACTGTCGGTCGAGGACGCCGATCGGGTGGCCGAGGCTCTGGGCGATCTGCCACTGGCCATCGAACAGGCCAGTGCGTGGCTCCAGGAGACGGGCATGCCCGTGGGCGAGTATGTGGAGACGCTGAACCGCCAGCCCGCCCAGGCGCTGGCCCTCGGCGACACCCCGAACTACCCGGTCCCGGTGATCATGACCTGGAATGTCTCCTTCGACCGCCTCACTCAGCGCTCACCCGCCGCTGTCCGGCTGCTGGAACTCCTTGCCTACTTCGCCGCCGAACCCGTGTCGCTGTCGATGCTGTACGGCGACGAGACCATCCGCTGCCTGGTCAAGTACGACGATTCGCTGCGCGAGAAGATCATGATCGGCCGTCTCGTCCGCGAGCTGAGCCGTTTCGCTCTCGCCAAGGTCGACCAGCGCGACAACTCGGTCCAAGTGCACCGTCTGGTGCAGGCCGTCCTGCGCGACCGGATGTCGGAGAGCGCACAGGAGGAGACCCGGCACGACGTGCATCGGATTCTCCTGGGCGCCCGGCCTCGCGAGGGCGACACGGACGACCCCGGAAACTGGCCGCGCTATGACGAGATCTGGCCGCACCTCGGCATCTCGCAGGCGGACGACTGCGATGAGGAGCAGACTCGGCAGCTCCTCATCGACCGCGTTCGCTACCTGTGGAAGCGCGGCGAGTTCGAGCGCGCCCTGGACATCGGGCACCGCCTGGAGGAACGCTGGATCCGCAAGCTGGGCAACGTCGACCGGCAGACCCTCCACCTGCGATTCCAGATGGCGAATGTGCTGCGCTCCCAGGGCAAGTACGCCGAGGCCTGCGAGCTCGACGAAGCGGTCATGACCGACCAACTCCACGTGCTGCCAGTCCCGCACCCCCACACGCTGAGCACGGCGGCCGGGCTGGCGGCCGACCTGCGCGCCCTCGGACGACTGGAAGAGTCGCTCGCCTTGGAACAGAACACCTATACGCAGATCAAAGAGCTTTTCGTCGACGACCATCCACGCGCTCTGATCGCCGCCAGCAACCTCGCAGTCTCGTTCCGGCACGTCGGGGACTTTCTCGCGGCGCGGCGCCTGGACCAGGAGACGCTCGACCTGTTGCGCGCCGTCCTTGGCGGCGATCACCCGCAGACGCTGCTGACCGAACAGAACCTCGCCGTCGATATGCGCGAATCGGGCGAGTACGCCAAGTCGGCCGAGCTGCTGAGGGGAACGATCGCCAGCTACCAGCGCGTCCTGGGCAACGAAATCATCGAGGCGCTCCGCGCCCAACGGACACTCGCCGTCTCGTTGCGCAAGGCGGGCCAGCTGGTCGAAGCACGCCAGCTCACGGAGTCGGTCTACGACCGCTACGTGCAGCGTTTCGGCTCTGATCACCCGGAGACCGTCGTCTGCCGCCTAAATCTCGCGTGCGATTTGGCTGCTGCCGGGGAGTTTCGCCAGGCCCGCGATCTCACCGAACAGGTGCTCGGGACATATCAGGCCGAACTGGGGGAGGGGAACCCATACACGCTGATCGCGGCGAACAACCTGATCATCTATCTTCGCGAGACCGGGGATGTGGCGCAGGCACGAGAGCGGGCGGCCGCGACGCTGCATCGGCTCACCGAGACGCTCGGGCGCAAGCATCCGCACCGGTTCGCCTGCGCGATCAACATGGCCAACTGCCTGGCCGACCTGGAGGATCACCAGTCGGCCGAGGCATTGGAGCGCGAGACGCTGGAACTGCTGCGGGAGACCCTGGGCGGGGTTCACCCCGACACGCTGATCTGTGAGGCGAACCTGGCGATCACGTTGCGCGACTCGCGGCGTGCCGACGAGGCACGGAAGTTGCGCGAGTCGGTGCTGGTGCACCTGCGCCGCACCCTGGGCGAAGCGCATCCCGTCGTGACCGCCGTACTCGACTGGCGGCGTGTGTACCGCGACCTCGAACCATTGCCCTGGTGACCTAGTTCGACCCGACGAGCCAGGGCAGCAGATTAGGGAACGCGTGGATAGCGTCGAAATGGGCAGCGTCGCCGGCGATGCGGACTTGGGCGGTCGGTATACGGGAAGCGAGCCACTCGGAGTGACTGACCGGGCAGAACACGTCCTCTCTGCCCGCCCATACCAGGGTGGGGATGGTGATCTCTCCAGGGTCGAATCCCCAGGGCGTGCA
The DNA here is from genome assembly GCF_039871605.1 of Acrocarpospora sp. B8E8. Lineage (NCBI taxonomy): Bacteria > Bacillati > Actinomycetota > Actinomycetes > Streptosporangiales > Streptosporangiaceae > Acrocarpospora > Acrocarpospora sp. B8E8. Next base: position 10,255 of record NZ_JBDPLV010000065.1, read on the forward strand.
GAAGGCCACCGCGTCGTCGATCCACCCAGCGGGCGACTGTCTCAGCGCCTCCGCGTAGTTGCTCACCAGCATCGAACGGATCCCGATGTCGGCCACGACGCGCCGGTCGGCGGGGGTCAGCTCGTCGTAAAGGTCGTTGACCAGTTGCACCGGATCGGCCTTGATCGTGCGGGCGGTGGGCTCCAGCCGGGCGGTGAGCAGCGCGACTCCCCGCGCCGCCGTGCTGTACTCTTCGATGTTTCCCCTGGTCATGCCCTCGAACCAGTCGAGTCCTTCGGAGTCCTTGGGGGCCAGGCTGACCAGAACCACTGCTCGGGTGACGCGGTCGGGCAACAGGGCGGCGCAGGCGAGGGCGTGCGGGCCGCCGCCCGAGCGGCCGGCCACGGCGAAGCGGTCGACACCGAGGTGGTCGGCGATGGCGGCGACGTCGGAGGCGACGTCGCAGACCTGGCGGCCGAGCTGGCGGTCGGAGCCGCCGTAGCCTGGGCGGTCGTAGGTGATCAGGCGGACGCCCAGGCGGTAGAGGAGGCCGTCCCGTGGGAGGGGGCCGACTCTGCTGCCGGGGGTTCCGTGGAGCAGGAAGACGGGATACCCGCCGTTGATCTTTCCCCGTTGCTCGACCGAAAGCCTTCGCTCGCGGTCGGCCGACATCACCACATCCTCTGTCAAACGCCTGCCCTCCCCTGGCAAGGGTCCATTAAGGGTGCGTCCTCAGCATCCAGGAGAAAAGGTCAGCCAGCAAGCAGTCGGTATTTTTCGCGATATTGAGCATGAACACGATTCGCTGTAAGCATTCACGTCCAGCGCATTTCGGGTTGCGGTGATCGCGCTGTGTGATCGTCCCGAGGTGCGCGTGAGTACGGCTGGTCCGGACTGTCAGGCGGTAGCCGGGTCGGGTGGCATCCAGAGCTTGCCGAGGAGCGCGTCGCGCAGGACGGTCATGATGTCGAGGCCGTGCTTGATCGCGGTGGACAGGTAGCCGCGGATGGCGTACCGATGCCGGGTGTGCCGCTCGGAGCGGAGTCTGCCGGAGATCTTCTGCTGGGTCTTGGCGGGTCGCAGGTCGCGCTCGGCCTGGTTGTTCGTGGGTGGGATCCGCAGGTCGTGGGCGAAGCGCAGGACGTCGCCGGCGCGGTCGCGTAGCACCTCCAGCAGGACGCGGCCGACTGGCTGGGTGACGGTCTTGGCCGGGCCGGGGATGCGCTTGACCTCTGACAGGCCGACGGCGACCCCGCCGCGGAACATCTTCGTGAACATCGTCAGCGTGCCTGCTTCGATGGCGTCCCTGCCCTGCTCGCGGGCGAGGTTGGCGGCGTGGATCAGGCCGCGTAGCGCCATCTGGAGCTGCCGGGGCCAGCGGGCTTCGGGGTAGGTCTCGGCGCAGTCTTCAAGATCGCGGATCAGGTGCGCCGCGCAGAGTTGATGGTCTCGTGTCCCGAGGCCGGCGGCGTCGTAGTTCTGGTAGCGGTCGTGCACCACCACGCCGGTCAGTCGGCCAGCACGAACCGCTTGAAGGTGTCCAGGTCGCGTCCGCCGAGCATGTTGTACCAGGTCAGCAGGTCGGTGCAGGCCACCAGCAGATACTTCTTGGCCTTCTTCGGTCCTGCCCGGACCGGGGTCTCATCGCAGCACACGACGTAGGCGAGGGTGAGCATCATCCGGATGCGCGCGTTGGCCGCCGCGACCGCGGCAGCGGCCCGGCCGATCAGGCCGTGCACGAACCCGGATGAGGGCTCGGCCCCGGTTAGCGAGGCCACCAGCTCGGCGCACCGGTGCACCGGGATCGCGTGGACGACCAGTAGATATACGCACCAGGCCTGCAGATTGACACCGAGACCGACCGGCGCGGTGCTCACCCCCGCCGGACGCGGCGCGGTGTGCACCCGGCCGCACCGGCAGACGACCGTGTGCAGGTTGTGCTGGAAGCGCCGGGCCACCACCAGCGGGATCTCGATCTGCTGGTGAGCACCGGTCACCCCCAGATCGGAGGCCAGGGCGAGATCGGCCCCGCACCCACACGGCCCTTGCGGGTAGTGATCGATGATGTCGCCGTCGGCGACCTTGTCCGACCAGGCCAGCGCCCTGCCCTCGGCACCGGGCTGCTTACCAGGCCTACGCCGCCCAGTGCTGCCGGCTGTGCGATCCTTCGGCTTCTTGCGGCCGGGAAGGTCATCGGCCGAGGGTGGCATCCCGGAGTTACCGCTGTTACGCGAGACCAGCCGCTCCAGCTTGACCACGCGTTCCCGCAGCTGAGCGACCTCCGCCTTCAGCGCGGCGTTCTCGGCCATCAGCGCACGCGTCAGAGCGATCAGCTCCAAAGTGACGGACGGTTACAGATCCAGTCGAACCGTTACACCGTGCGCATGACCTGAATGCTTACGATTCGCTGGTATCGGTGGGGCCATTGTTGTGGGAATACGGGCAAGTTACGGTCCTCGAGGAAATCACGCGGCCTGGAGGATCGGGAACTGCGTTGCTGTTGCCCGCCGCCGAGCGCCGGGCACGCTCAGATGACCTTGCCGGGGCGGTGGACGTCTCTGACCTTGCTGCGGATCGAATAGGTGTGACCGACGTTGCCAGCGATCTGGAGATCCGAAAGGCTGGCGCTCATGGATGCTGACGCTACAGCGACGCCTGTGCGAACCATCGGTCCCTACGCCCTCGTCCGGAGGCTGGGTGAAGGGGGCATGGGGAGGGTGTATTTGGCGAATGACGCTTCGGGGCGGCGGGTGGCCTTGAAGGTGATGCGTCCAGAGTTGGCGACCGAGGCGAACTTCCAGCGGCGTTTTCAGAAGGAGGCCGAGGCGGCACGGCGGGTGGCACGGTTCTGCACCGCTCCCGTGCTGGACGCCGGGGTGGACAACGGGCAGGCGTACCTTGTGACCGAGTACGTCGACGGTCCCGACCTGGCCGCCGTGGTGGAGGCGCAGGGCCCTATGACCGGCGGCAATCTGGAGGCGCTTGCGGTGGGCGTGGCCACCGCGCTCGTCGCCATTCACCAGGCCGACGTCGTCCATCGCGATCTGAAGCCCTCGAACATATTGCTCAGCCCGCTTGGACCGCGGGTCATCGACTTCGGCATCGCGCAGCTCGCCGACACCCTGGGCACCCAGTCCGTGATCGGCACCCCCGCCTACATGTCACCCGAGCACGCCAACGGGGAGCGGGTGACAGCCGCGAGCGACGTGTTCGCCTGGGCGGGTGTGATCGCCTATTCGGGCACCGGCCGCCCGCCTTTCGGCGTCGGCGGTCCCGCCGAGCTGCTGTATCGGATCGTGCACAACGCGCCACGGCTGGACGGGCTGGACGAGCGGCTGCTGCCTCTCGTGGAACGCGCGCTGGACAAGGACCCCGCCCGGCGCCCTACCGCGCAGCAGGTCCTGGACCGGTTGCTCGGCCGGGAGAAGGTGGCGATCGAGACCGCCACCGAGGTCGTCAGCGACATCTGGGACCCGGTCGAGGGACCTGCGACGAGCCTCGCCGCCGACGCGCTGCGAGAGCGGCGGCAGCGGCAGCGGTGGGTCGCCGCGGCGGCGGTCCTAGCCGCCGTGGCGGTGGTGGCGGTGGTGCTGCTGGTCGTGCTGCGGCCGGGCGGAGTGCTCGACCAGACCACGGAGGGCGATCCGCTGGCACAGAGTGTCGTGTCCCGGAACGGTTACAGCCTGCACGTGCGGATCGACTCGTTACGCAGGGTCGGCAAGACCGTGACAGTCAAATGGTCGGTGAGGTACGAGCCGACCGACCCCGCTGGCATATGGGAACCGGGCAACGTTTTCGGACAGTCGTCGAACGGTCCTTTCCAGTACAGCACCGATGGCGTCGTGCTGATCGACACCGTCAACGGGGTAAGGCACCCCACGGCGAACCAGAACGGCTGCCTGTGCTCGCCCCTCTACGACAAGCGGTGGAAGAAGGGGGAGACTGCCCCCTTCTACAACTCCTTCACGGACGTACAGACGACGGCGGTGAAGGCGGACGTGGACATTCCCAGTCTCGGGCTCTTCGACGGCCTGCCCATCGAGACCAAGTGACTGAATCAGTCCTGGGTGGGGAAGCCGAGGTTGATTCCGCCGTGGCTCGGGTCGGGCCATCGGGAGGTCACGACCTTGCCGCGGGTGAAGAAGTGCACGCCCTCAGTGCCGTGCGCGTGGGAGTCACCGAACAACGACTGCTTCCAGCCGCCGAACGAGTAGTAGGCCATCGGCACGGGAACGGGCACGTTTATCCCGACCATGCCGACCTCGACTTCGTGCTGGAAACGCCGGGCCGCGCCGCCGTCCCTGGTGAAGATCGCGGTGCCGTTGCCGTACGGGTTGCCGTTCACCAGGTCGAGCGCCGCCTCGTACGTCGGCACCCGCAGCACGGAGAGCACCGGCCCGAAGATCTCGTCGGTGTAGAGCGGCATCTCCGCGGTGACCCCGTCGAACAGCGTCGGGCCGAGCCAGAAGCCCCGCTCGTCGCCGTCGATGCCCTGCTTGCGGCCGTCCACCACGAGTTCCGCTCCTGCCTCCACGCCCGCGTCGAGGTAGGAGGCCACCCGGTCGCGGTGTGCCAGGGTGACCAGCGGCCCCATGTCGCAGCCGTGCCGGCCGTCGCCGATCCGCAGCCGCGCCATCCGCTCGACGATCTTGGCGATCAGGGCGTCGGCCACCGGCTCGACGACCACCAGCGCGGAGATCGCCATGCACCGCTCTCCCGCCGACCCGAAGCCGGCGTTGATCGCGGCGTCGGCGGCCAGGTCGAGGTCGGCGTCGGGGAGCACCACCATGTGGTTCTTCGCGCCGCCGAGCGCCTGGACCCGCTTGCCGGCCCGGGTGCCCCGCTCGTAGACGTATTTCGCGATCGGCGTCGAACCCACGAACGAGACGGCTTCGACGTCGGGGTGGTCGAGCAGCCGGTCCACCGCCGCTTTGTCGCCGTGCACGACGTTGAGCACGCCGTCGGGCAGCCCCGCCTCACTCCAGAGCGCGGCCATGAAATCGGCCGCGCCGGGGGTTTTCTCGCTGGGCTTGAGCACGACGGTGTTGCCGGCGGCGATGGCGACAGGAAGGAACCACATCGGCACCATGGCAGGGAAGTTGAACGGCGAGATCACGGCCACGACGCCGAGCGGCTGGCGGATCGAGTACGAATCCACCCTCGTCGAGACGTTCTCCGAGAAACCGCCCTTGAGCAGGTGAGGGATGCCACAGGCGAACTCCGCCACCTCCAGCCCGCGGGTCACCTCGCCCAGGGCGTCGGCGAGGACCTTGCCGTGCTCGGCGGTGATGATCGCGGCCAGCTCCTTCTTGCGGGCGTTGAGCAACTCCCGGAAGGCGAACATCACCTGCGTGCGCCTGGTCAGCGACACCTCGCGCCACGCGTGGAAGGCGCCGGCCGCCGCGGCGACGGCTTCGTCCACCTCGGCGGGGGATGCGAGGTCGACGCGTCCCGTCACCTGACCCGTCGCGGGGTCGAAAACCTCGCCGCGCCGTTCGCCGGCGCCGCCCCACGGCCTGCCGTCGATCCAGTGCGTCGTGTGCGTCATTTCCGCTCCCCGGGAGTGGTGCGGCTCGCGCGGTTCCGGCGAGCACCAAAGATCTTTCCGAAGGTCCGGCGGACCCAGTCGGCGATGAGGGATCCCAGCAACGGCATCACCCGCAGCGCCGATCCGTCCCCGGCGGAAGCCGGCCGGGCGGGAGGCACACTGCCGGTGGCGAGCGGGCCGGTGACGTCCACCGCCGGAGAAGTCGCGACCGACTCCAGGATGGCCTGCTCGATCCGCTGGGAGGTCTGGGCCACCATCCGGTTGCCGACCTGCTCGATCACTCCCTTGCCCATGGTGGCGACGCGACCGGTGAGCGCGAGGTCCGTGCTCACGGTGACGCGCGATCCGGTGGCCGCCGGCACCACCGACATCGTGGCCTTGGCGCGAACCGACCCGGCGGCGCCGCTCTCCTCGCCCTCCGCCTCGATCGCGGCGACCCTGGTGACCGGATCCGCCGAGATGATGCGGGCGATGCCGCCGTACTTCACGGTGACGGGACCGACCTTGACCTTCAGGGTGCCCCGGTAGGCGTTCTCGCCCAGCTCTTCCTGCAGGCTCACGCCCGGTACGCAGGCCGCCACCCGGTTCACGTCCATCAGGTAGGCGAAGGCGGCATCCGGCTCCGCCAAGATATCGAAACTATGTTCGAGGTTCACGGCTCGGTCCTATCGATAGCGGTGCGGATCTCCGCCGGGAAGAGTGGCATCGAGGTGACGGGGACCTCGAACGGGGACAGCGCGTCCTCGATGGCCTCGGCGATCGCCGCTGCGACCGGGATGATGCCCGCCTCTCCCGTGCCCTTGATCCCGAGCGGGTTCCACGGGGAGGGGGTCTCCAGATGATCGAGGACCAGCGGGGGCAGGTCGTCGACGGTCGGCAGGTGGAAGTTGAGGAAGCTGGTGGTGGTGGGCTGGCCGTTGTCGGCGAAGGTCAGCCGCTCCAGCAGCGCGCCTCCGATGCCCTGGATCAGCCCGCCGACCACCTGGCCGTCCACGACCAGCGGGTTGATGACCCGCCCGCAGTCGTGGACGACGACGTACTGGTCGATGGTGACCCGTCCCGTGCCCGGATCGACCTCCACCATCACGCCGTGGGCCCCGCTGCCGAACACCCACTGACCGCTGCGGAAGTACTCGGTGGCCGACAGCGAGACCGGCGCGTCGGAGCCGGGCTCCCGGGAGACCCAGGGGGTGGGTCTGTCCGTGCCGGGGTACTGGATGGGGTTGGCGCCGCTCGCGATGTCGGCCAGGCTCACCCGGGCGTTCTCGGCACCGCGCACGAAGACGTTCCCGTCCCTGGTCTCCAGGTCTTCCGCGGAGCATTCGAGCAGCATTGACGCGGCCGCGAGGATCTTCGCCCGCAGCGCGTGGGCGGCGGCGGCGACCGCGTTGCCGCTCATCACCGCGGCCCGGCTGCCGAACGTGCCGTGGCCGACCGCGGTGGGGCCTCCCGCCGCCGTGACCACGTGAACCTGCTCGGCCGCGCAGCCGATGACGTCCGCGGCGATCTGGGCGAAGGTGGTGGCATGGCCCTGTCCCTGGGACGGGACGGACACCTCCAGCACGATCCGCCCGCTGCTGTTCAGCGTCGCGGCGCATCCCTCGTAGGGGCCGACCCCGGTGCCCTCGACATAGGTGGCCATGCCCAGCCCGAGGTGGCGGCCCTCGGCTCGCGCCGCGCGCTGCCGCTCCCGGAACGCCTCGACGTCGACGTGCGAGAGCATCCGGTCGAAGCCCTCGACGTAGCTGCCGCTGTCGTAGATCGCCCGGCTGCGGTCGTGCAGCTCAAGCCCCGTGTCGTACGGGAATGCGCTGGACGGGATGAGGTTGGCGCGGCGCACCCGCCACGGCTCCGTGCCCAGCCGCTTGGCGACCGCCCCGATCAGGCGCTCCATGACGAAGACGCCCTGCGGCCGGCCGGCGCCCCGGTAGGGGCTCACCGGCGGCTTGTTGGTGTAGAGCACCCGGCCGCTGTAGCGGTAGTGCTCGATGTCGTACTGTCCGGGCAGGTGTGTTCCCGTAACGGCTGGTACGGCGATCCCGTACGGAACGTAGGCGCCGGTGTCGTGATCGAAATCGGTGCTTACCGCCAGGATCCGCCCGTTGTCCTCGAAAGCCACGACGGCCTCGTGGTGCTGTCCCCGCTCCTGGTTGGCGCTGATGAAGTGCTCCCAGCGGTCCTCGGTCCACTTCACCGGCCGGCTCAACCGCAGCGCGGCGTAGGGAACGAGCACCTCCTCCGGGTAGAACAGCATGATCTTGGTTCCGAACCCGCCGCCGACGTCGGGCGCGGAGACCTCCAGCCGGTCCAGCGGCACGTCCAGGATCCGGCTGAGCCCCTGGCGGATCGCGACCGGTGACTGGGTCGAATCGAACACGGTCAGCTTCTGCCGGCGCGGATCCCAGTCGGCGAGCACGCCGCGGCCCTCCAGCGGGCTGCCGCAGCTGCGCTCGATGTCCAGGCTCAGCGCGAGGGTGTGCGGCGCGGACCTGATCACCCCTTCGGGATCACCCCTGACCTGCGACACGACGGCGGCCACGTTGTCGGCGATGTCGTCGTGCACGAACCGGTCGCCGCGCCGGGCGTCGTCGAACTCGACGACCTCCGGCAGCGGCTCGTAGTCGATCTGGACCAGGTCCGCCGCGTCCTCGGCGAGGTAGCGGTCCTCGGCGACGATCATGACGATGGCCTCGCCCACGTACCGGACGCGGTCGACCGCCAGCGGCCGCTGGGTGCGCGGCGCCAGCAGGCTGGGGTGCGGGCCAAGCAGCGGTAGCGGGCCGTTGAGGTCGCCGAGGTCGTGGCCGGTCAGGACCAGCCGCACCCCCGGCGCCCGCCGGGCGCCTTCGACGTCGATGCCGGCGATCCGCGCGTTCGCGTGCATGCTGCGGACGACGTGCGCGTGCAGCGAGCCCGACAGGTGAATGTCGTCGAGATACATCCCGTTCCCGCGCAGCAGCCGGTCGTCCTCCAGCCGCGGCATCGGCCGCCCCACGTTACCCGGCACCGCCTCCCACCTCCTTCGGCTCCGCGCAGATCTCGTCGATCGCGGTCATGATGTTGCGGTAGCCCGTGCACCGGCACAGGTGCCCGCGAAGGGCGTCGACGGCCCGCTCCTTCGAAACAGGTCTCTCCTCCTCCAGCACCGCGGTGAGCGACATGAGGATTCCCGGGGTGCAGAACCCGCACTGCAGGGCGTGGTTGCGCTTGAAGGCCGCCTGCACGCGGGAGAGCGGCTGCCCCGGCTCGGCCAGGGACTCCACGGTCCGCACCGGCTTGCCGTTCGCCTGCACGGCGAGCATCAGGCAGGCCCGTACCGGCCGGTCGTCGACGAGCACGGTGCAGGCGCCGCAGACACCGTGCTCGCAACCGACGTGCGTGCCGGTCAGGTCCAGCTCGTGGCGGAGAAAATCGGACAGCAGCAGGCGAGCTTCCACCTCGCGCTCGACCGGCTGGCCGTTGACGGTGGTCCGGACGTAAGGCATCGGCGGCCTCCTTGGCACAGATCAGAGAGCGGACGGGTCGATGCCCTGATTCGCGTACGAGGTGACGGGGGCGATCGCCTCCCGGTCGACGCGGACGTCGATCAGCGTGGGAGCCTCGCTCCGCGCCGCGGTCGCCAGCGCGTCATCCAGCTCGCCTTTGGAACGTACCAGCACGCCTGCCGCGCCCAGCGAGCGCGCGACGGCTCCGTAGTCGACGTCGGAGAAGTCGTTGATCTCGGGGATGACGTTCTTCTCCACGTATTTCTGCAGGTGGTACTCGAAGGCCAGGGTGCCGTTGTTGACCACCACGATCGTGACCGGGATGCCCACCCGTACCGCGGTCTCCAGCTCGGCGATGTTGTATCCAGTCCCGCCGTCACCGGTGACGCAGACGACCCGGCGCTCCGGCGCCGCCAGCTGGGCGCCGAGCGCTCCGGGGATCGCCCAGCCGAGCGAGCCCGCGGCCCGCAGGAAGGTGGTTCCCGCCGCACGCGCCTGGTAGAGGACTCCGGCCCAGGCCGCCATGTAGCCGGTGTCGGCGACCACGACGTCGCTGGGTGAGAGCGACTCGGACAGCGCGGACACCACCTCGCGGGGGTGCATCTGCCCGGACTCGCCTCCCGTGGAGGGCACCTTGAGCGCGTTCTCGCGCCACCCGGCGACCCGCTCGCCCACCGAGGCCACCCACGCGGTGTCCCGCGCGGCCCCCGGGTCGGCGCCGAGCTCGGAGAGCAGGGCCTGGGCGGTGAGCTTCACGTCCGCCAGCACGTTGAGGGCCGCCGACGGGTCCAGCGCGTCCGAGCGGGTGTCGACCCTGATGAGGTCCGCGGCGGCGAACATCGTGAAGGAGTCGCTGGTCACACTGCCCAGCCGGCTGCCGAGCACGAGCACCAGGTCGGCCTCGTCCACGACGTCGTTGGCCACTCCGGCCGCGTAGCGGCCCACCACGCCCACCGCGAGCGGGTGCGCCTCGCTGATGGACGCCTTGCCGCCGATGGAGGTGACGACCGGCGCCCGCAGGGCCTCGGCCAGCAGCCGCACCTCGGGGTCGGCCCCCGAGACCCGGGAACCGGACCCGGCCATGATCACGACTCGGCGTGCGCCGGACAGGCGCGCCACGATCGCCTTGACCGCCTCCGGCGCGGGAGCCGTCCGGTACTGCGGGGCCCGCAGCGTGGCCGCCGGGGCGTCCGGCGTGCCGTCGTCCTCCAGCGGCTCGGCCAGCACGTCGCGCGGGATGTCCAGGTGCGCGGGGCCGGGCGCGCTGGTGGCCTCGTGCATGGCGCGCAGCAGCATCGATCGCACGTGGGAGCCGCGGAGCGCCTCCCCGGCCCAGTGGGTCACCGGGCGGTGCATCGCCAGCTGGTCCAGCAGCTGGTACTCGTGGCGGTCGCGGGTCGCCGCCGGCACCGAGCTGGTCAGGGAGACGACCGGGCTCATCGCCCAGTACGCGTCCGCGAGCGCCGAGGAGATGTTGGCCGACCCCGGGCCGTGCTGGCCGTAGACGAAGGTGGGGCGGCCGGTCATCCTGGCATAGCCGTCGGCCATGTAGGCCGCGCCCTGCTCACTCCGGCAGGGGATCATCCTGATGCCCTGGCGCTGAAGGGCGGTCCACAGCGCGGGGTCGCCGCCGGTCAGCATGAAGAAGACGTCGATCTCCTGGGCCCGCAGGGTCTCGGCGACGGCATCGGCCACTCGTCTCACGTGAGCTCTCCTAGGTTCAATGGACGGGATCAGATCTGGTACAGGGCGGGGCGCCGGCTCGTGGCCAGCCCCATCGCCGCGCGGACGGAGTCGAGGGCCGCCGTGTCGTACGGGGCGCAGGCCTGCGCGAAGAGGCCGTCGCCGGCCACGTTCAGAACGGACCCGTCGGGGCCGAACACGGCCGACTGCCCCAGATATTCGGTAGTCCAGATCCCCGGCAGTGATTCCGGTCCTGCGCGGTTCGCCACGACGGCGTACACCGACTGCTGCAGCGTCATCGCCTGCATCTCGGCGAGGAAGGTCGGCGCCGTCCCCGCCGGTGAGGCCGTGGGCACGGCGACGATGCCGACATCGTTCGCGCGCAGCGTCGACCATGCCTCGGGGAAGTGCCGGTCGTAGCAGATGAGCACGCCCATCCGGGCGAAGTCGAGGTCCCAGACAACCAGTTCGGGTCCCGCCCGGAAATATTGATCCTCGAGGAAGACCGAACCGTAGTGGCGGACGTTGCACAGGTGGGTCTTGTCATAGCTGAGTGCCGCCTCGCCGGACAGCAGGCCTCGGCCGGGAAGCAGCTCCCCGGCCCGGTCGAAGACGACCGCCGCGTTGCGGGTGAGGTCAGGACCCGGCAGGCACAGGCCGGCGACGACATAGCTGCCCGTACGCCGCGCGAGGCGGCGGTAGGGGGAGAACAGGCTCTCCTCGTCCTGGCCGGCCAACGTGTCGGCGAGCCATTCGTGCAGGGCAGGGGCCACCGGGAAGTAGGGGACGTTCGCCATTTCAGGGAACACGATCAGGTCGTGCCGGCCCGCCGCCAGGTGGATGGCGTCGATCGCGTCGGCGTCGACGCCTCCGGCGGGCACCTGCGCCGCCGTCAGCATGCGTTCGCTGGCCACGTCATCACCCGCTCAGACCGTGTCGAAGGAGCTCGCGCCCCGCCGGATGAGCTGCCCGCGGCCAGGGCGGCTGATGGCCCGGCCCCGCTCGGCGACCAGTTCGCCGCGCGAGTAGACGTAGCGCGGCCAGCCGTGGCACTCGTACCCCTCGTACGGGTCGTAGTCGGCCTTGGAGTGCATCTGGTCGGCGGTGAGCACCCGCACGTCACCCGGGTCGATGACGGCGATGTCGGCGTCAGACCCCACCGCGATGACGCCTTTCTTCGGATACATCCCGAAGAGCTTGGCCGGGTTCGCGGAGGTCACGGCGACGAAGCGGCAGGGGTGCAGGCGTCCGGTGCGCACCCCCTCGGAGAACAGCATCGGCACGCTGGTCTGCAGGTTGGACACGCCCGCGGGGATCTTCCAGAACGGAGCCTCGGCGAGCTTCTGCTCGCTGCGCCACGGAGCGTGGTCGGTAGCGTAGGTGTCGATGTCGCCCAGCCGCAGACCCTCCCAGAGCGCCTCGCTGTCCTCGGTGGAGCGGATCGGCGGCAGGCACACGAACTTGTTGCCCTCGGACTCGGGCAGCTCGTAGACGCTCTCCTCAAGGAAGAGATAGACCGGCCGCGTCTCCACGAAGATCTTGTCGAAGCGGGTGCGCACCTCGCGGACCGCCTCAAGCGCGGCGGCCGTCGACAGGTGCACGAAGTACACCGGAGCCTTGAGGAAGGCCGCGTACTCGGCGATCTTCCGGGTGGCGATCGCCTCGGCCTGAGCAGGCCGGGCCCGCGGCAGGTATTCCACGCCGGTGTGCCCGCGGTCGCGGAAGGATTGGGTGAGGTGCTCGATGAGGGCGCCGTCCTCGGCGTGCACGTTGACGAGGATGCCGCTGGCCGCCGCCTCCTCCAGCACCCGCAGGATGCCCGCGTCGGGCAGCTGGAATCCGGTCACCGCGCCGAAGACCTTGACGCTGGTGAATCCGTCGGCCGCCAGGGCGGGGAACTCCTTCACCACGGTGTCGGCCTGGTTCGTCACGACGACGTGCAGGCCGTAGTCGATGTTCGCCTGGGTTCCGGCCAGCTCCAGGTCACGGTCGACGGCGGTACGCAGCGATTCGCCCTCCTCCTGGAAGGCGTAGTTGATGACGGTGGTGATGCCGCCGGAGGCCGCGGCCTGGGTGCCGGTGTCGTAGTCGTCGGCGTTGTGCGACCCGACGTAGCTCACCCAGTGATGGAAGTGCGTGTGCACGTCGATCGCGCCGGGCGCCACGAAGCATCCGGAGGCGTCCACGATCTCGGCGGCGGGGGTGTCGATCTGGCCGACCGCGACGATGACGCCGTCCTTGATCCCGACGTCCAGCTGTCCCATCGACTCCGCGTTGACAACGATGCCGTCGCGGATGATGAGGTCCAGGGACTGGATCTCGGACTGTTCGGGGGCGCTCATGCGGTGACTCCTTTAGTACTGATCTTGGAAAGACGGTCGAGCAGCGCGGCGATGAGGATCAGCGAACCGATCGCCACCTGCTGCCAGAAGGCCGTGACGTTCAGCAGCACCAGCCCGTTCTGGATGCTGGCGATCAGGACGGTTCCGACGACCGTCCCGGCGATGCTGCCGACCCCGCCGTTGAGCGACGTGCCGCCGATCACGACCGCGGCGATCGCCGCCATGAGGTCGGCCGCCCCGACGGTTCCCGAGCCGGCGTCCAGCCGGGAGGCGAGGATGATGCCCGCGACGCCGGCGAGGCTCCCGCTGAGCACGAGCACGACCGCTTTGGTGCGCCGGACGTTCACCCCCGACAGCCGGGCCGCCTCCGGGTTGCCGCCGACGGCGTAGATGTTCAGGCCGAACGAGGTGCGCTGCAGGACGAAGGCGAGCACCGCCAGGATCACCACGGCGATCAGGACCGGCGCGGGGACGCCGAACAGGCTGCCCTGCCCGATCGCGCCGAACTGGGGTCCCAGCCCGAACACCGAGGTGCCCTGCGTGAGCAGGTAGGCCGCGCCGCCCGCCACGCTGAGCATGGCCAGGGAGGTGACGAACGAGGGCACGCCCAGCTTGCTGGTGAAGAACGCGTTCACCCCGCCGGCCGCGGCCCCGGCCAGCACGCCGAGCACCAGGGCGAGCGGCCAGGGCAGCCCGGCGGTCACGATGAGGACGGCGGCCAGGGATCCGGCCAGTGCCTCCACCGACCCGAGGGACAGGTCGATCTCCCCGGCGATGAGCGCCAGGGTCAGCCCGCCGGCGATGATCGCCAGGGTCGAGGCGGCCAGGAAGATGTTCAGCAGGTTCGACACGGTGGCGAAACTCGGCGCGGCCGCCGTGAGGCCGATCCAGATGATGATCAGGGCCGCCGCCGTTCCGCCGACCGAGGACCGCGCGCCGCGCAGAATCCGGCCGGCGCGCCCGGCCGGCGGTGCCGGAGCCCGCGTGTGCGCGCCCGGCGCCTGTTGGGTTTTCACGTGCCCTCCTGCCCTTCCGAGGGTCGAACCAAGGGGAATGCCAGGAAGCCTGGCAGAAACCATCGAAACCAGTCAAGCGATTGGCCTGACCAATCCTTAGTGAATGGGGATAGCGTTCGGAATCTTGCAGGTCTTCATCAGGGAATCTATCCTTAGTCAGCGAGAAACTGGTCAGTCCAGATGTTGGAGGTCGCCGTGAAGCCCGCGATGATGGAGTACTACGCCCCCACCGGGCTCGACGAAGCCGCGACCCTGCTGGCCGAGGCCGCCGCGGACGGCGGCAAGGTGATCGCCGGAGGCCAGAGCCTGATCCCGATGATGAACTTCCGGTTGGTCCGGCCGCCGGTGCTGATCGACCTGGGCGGGGTGGCGGAACTCACCTCGATGGAGGTGACCGGCTCCCACCTGTCCCTGGGCGCCATGGTGACCACCGCGACCGTCGCCTCCTCCAGCCTGGTACGGCGCGACTGGCCCCTGCTCGCCCACGCGGCGACCTGGGTGGGCCACGACCAGATCCGCAACCGGGGCACCGTCGGAGGAAGCGTGGTCCACGCGGACCCGTCGGCGGAGATGCCCGCCGCCATGCTCCTGGCCGACGCCCGCCTCGAGGTCCGCTCGGCCACCGGTTCTCGCACCGTGGACGCGGCGGACTTCTTCTGGGGATACATGTCCACCGCGCTGGAAGAGGACGAGATCCTGGTACGGCTCTCCCTGGAGATCCCCCCGCCGGGCACGCGCTGGGGTTTCCGCGAGTTCGCGCAGCGGCACGGTGACTTCGCCGAGGCCGGGGCCGCCTGCCTGCTGCCGCCCGGCGGACGCCCGCGCGTTGTCGCGTTCGGCGCGGCGGACCGGCCGTTCCGGGCCGCGGAGACCGAGTCGGCTCTGGCCGCGGACCCGGCGGCCGACGCCGAGACACTCAGGCTAGCCGTCTCACGGGACGCGGAGCAGGCGGGAGTCGCGGACCGGGCCAAGATTCGCCTGCTCGCCGCGATGGTGCTGCGGGCCGCCGCCATGGCCAGGGACTAATGGCCAGGGACTAATGGCCAGGGACTGGCGGTCTGACCAGGACGCTTCAGGCCGGTCACGGGTTCGCGACCGGCCTGGCGTGGGTGGCGTTTCTCAGGCTTTACCTGGGCGGAACTGGTCTTCCACCCGGGCCAGGTGCAGCAGCATGGCCGCCTTCGCCCGCTCCGGATCACGTGCCCGGATGGCCGAGGCGATCGTCCTGTGCTCGACGGCGGACAGCAGCCGGGACTCGGCGCTGGTCGCGGTCACCGCGAGCACCTGATACTCCAGATCGCGGATGCCGCGGATCACGCTGAGCAGCAGGCGGTTGTTCGTGCGGCGCACGATCCACTCATGGAAGGCGATGTCGAGCTCGGGGAAGGTGCGCTGGTCGGAGGCGTCCAGCTCGTCGAGCAACTGGTCGAGCTCGCTGAGATCGTCCTCCGGCAGGTGCATCGCCGCCATCGCCGCGGCCTGCGGTTCGAGAAAGCGCCGCACCTCGAACAGGTCGATCTCCGAGCCGCGAACCAGCCGGAACGCGTAGCTCAGCGGAGCCAGGAGGAACTCCGGGCTCAGATCCGTGACGTAGGTGCCCGCGCCGCGCCGGGACTCGACGATGTTGACGGCCTCCAGGCTCCGCAGCGCCTCGCGGACCAGTGGCCGGGAGACCCCCAGCCGGGTCGCGAGCTCCCGCTCGGCAGGCAGCGCGTCTCCAGGGGAGAGCTCGCCGTTCAGAATCAGGTTGACGACATGCTCTTTCACGTCGTGGAGAGGGCCCGACACGGTCTTCACGCTACCGGAGGCCCGTTGCGGATGTGAGAGGCGAGGAGGGGGCGCCGTCACGGCATCAGACTGCGGGATGCACGGAGGAGGTTGTCGCATGCAGCATGATCTCCTTTTCGTCCGTCCCGCGAGGCAATTCGGCGACCACCGTACCGCGACGGAAGACGAGCACCCGGTCGCTCATGCCGCAGATCTCCTGGCCGTCCGAGCTGACCAGGATCACGGCCACGCCCGTGCGGCCCAGTTCGCGCAGGATCGCATAGATCTCCGCCCGCGCGCCGACGTCCACGCCCGCCGTCGGCTCGATCAGGATGAGCACCTTCGGACGGGTCGCCACCGCCTTCGCGATGACCACCTTCTGCTGGTTGCCGCCGCTGAGCCCGCCCACCGGCGCCGCCGGATCCCTTGGCTGGATGTTGAAGTCGCCGATCGCCTTCAGCGCCGCCCGCCGTACCCGCTGGCGCCGCAGCACCGTGCCGGCGCCGCGGATCGAATCCCGCACGGCCGGGCAGGCCGCGATCGTCAGCGCGAGGTTGCGCTCGATGCTCATCCCGGCCACCAGGGCGTGCGATCGGTCCTCCGGGACGAGGCTGATCCCTTCGCGCATCGCCTGCGCGGGGGAGGAGGCACGGATCTGCCTGCCCTCGACGATCATCCGGCCGCGGGCGAGTGGACGCACACCGGCCAGGGTCTCCGCGGCCTCCACCATCCCGGCGCCGACCAGGCCGGTGAGGCCCAGGACCTCGCCGGCCCGGACCTCCAGCGAGAGCGGAGGCGCGGTGCCGACCACGGCGTCCGAGAGCGTGAGCACCGGCGCCTCGCCGGAGGGCTCCGCCGTCGGCGGGTACATCGCCTGGACCGGCCGGTCCAGCATCGCGGCGATCATGGAGCCCACGTCCAGGTTCGCCGTGCCGAGCCGTTCCACGACCGCGCCGTTGCGTAGCACCGTGGCCCGGTCGCACAGCGTGGTGATCTCGTCCAGGCGGTGGCTGACGTAGACCAGCCCCACGCCGCGCTCGCGCATGTCCCGCAGGCGGTCGAACAGGGCGTCACGGTCGGCCGCGGTCAGCGAGGCCGTGGGTTCGTCGAGAATCAGCACCTTGGCGTCGGTGGCCAGCGCGCGGGCGATCTGCACCAGCTGGGCTTCGGGCACCGACAGCGCGGAGATCGGCGTCGTCACGTCGAAGTCCAGCCCCATCAGCGCCAGCGTCTCCGCCACGATGGGCCTGGCGCCGCGCCGGTCGAGCATCCCCCACCGCGTCGTGCGCTGCGCCGCCCGGGACTTGCCCAGCAGGAAGTTCTCCAGGATGCTCAGCCCGTCCACCAGCGGCAGGTGCTGGTGGATGGCGTAGATGCCGAGCTTCTCCGCGTGCAGCGGATTGCGCAGGACCGTCTGCTCACCGTTGACTTCCAGACGCCCCCCGTCGGGGTCGGGGGAATGCACGCCGGTCAGCACCTTGATGAGGGTCGACTTGCCGGCTCCGTTCTCCCCGACCAGGGCGTGGATCTCACCCGGCTCGAGGGTGAAGCTCACCCTGTCCAGCGCCCTGACACTGGAGTACGTCTTGCTGACCTCGACGGCGTTGAGGAGTGTCGCCGCTGTCATCAGCACGTGCCCGAGATGGCCTTGGTGACGCGCGCCCGGAGCAGGTCGTCCACCTCGAACGGCTTGCCGTTCACCGTCACGCTCGTCGCGCCCTGCTCGATCTCCTTGAGGTGCGCGGTCGTCAGCAGCGTGATGGGCGGCTCGATCTTGGCGGGAACCTTCTCGCCCTTGATGGTGGCCAGGGACGCGTCGATGAACTCGGCCCCGATCAGGTCCAGGAACAGGACCCCGTCGGCGGCGAAGGTTCCCTGGTAGGTCGCCTGCAGGCCGATGCACGTGCCGTTGTAGCCGATGAGGGTCACCTTGTCCTCCAGCTTGCGGGCACGCAGGGCGGACAGCGCTCCGAACGCCATCTCGTCGTTGTCGGCGAAGATGGCGTCGATGTCGGAGTTGGCGGTGAGCAGGTCCGTCGTCACCCGCAGGGCCTTGTCCCGTGCCCAGTCGGCGGGCTGGCGGGCGACCACCTTGGCGTCCGGCGCGGTCTCGGCCAGGCCCTGCTCGAAACCGTTCGCCCGCTCGATCCCCGGCGTATCTGCCGGGGCTCCCTCCAGCACGAGAACGCGGCCGGATCCGCCGAGCTGCTCGCCGAGCCACCGGCCGGCGACCTTCCCGCCCTCGGTCTCGTTTCCGATGAGCGAGGAGACGACCAGGCCGTTGCCGTCGGTGCCGGGTACCTCCGACTGGAGGATGAAGACCGGGATGTTCGCCTGCTTGGCCTGCTGAAGCATCGGCATGATCTGCTGCTTGTCCCACGGCTCGATGCCGAGGGCGTCGACCTTACGCGAGATCATGGTCTGCACTTTGCTGATCATGTCCTGCATGTTGGCGCTGTCCTGGGCCAGCAACTCCACATCGGCGTGCTTACCGGCCTGCGCGATGGCGGCATCGGCCATGTCCTTGATCGCGGGGTTGTCCCACGCTTGCGTCACCATACCGATAGTGGTCTTACCAGTTCCGGTTGATGTCTCTTCTGTGGCGCAGGCGGTGGGGAGGATGAAGAGGACGCCTGCCGCGACGATTGTCCAACGACGCATGATCTATCTCCAGTGACCAGGGAGGGGAGTCGCTAGTTGGCGGTTGGTGGTGCGGTTGAGCGTGCCACCGGGGCGTAGCCCTGTCAAGATTTGGCCTGACCAATTTTCTGGAGTGATGTGCTGTCGTGCGCCGACATGGGGTCTCGGAGCGTGGACGGTCACACGGAATCGGGAAAGTGGCAGCTAGGGTTGACCTGGCAGATTCCGTGAGTGTGAGAGTGGATCATGACGACCTTCGATGAGCTGTACTCCTTGTTGTCCGAGCGGGCGCGTACCAGGCCGGAAGGGTCGGGGACGGTGGCGGCGCTGGACGCTGGGGTGCATGCCATCGGGAAGAAGATCGTGGAAGAGGCCGCCGAGGTGTGGATGGCGGCGGAGTACGAGTCGGCGGATCGGGCTGCTGAGGAGATCTCGCAGCTGCTGTATCACCTGCAGGTGCTGATGGTGGCGCGGGGAATCGGGTTGGACCAGGTGTACAAGCATCTGTAGGACTCCGCGTGAGTCCGGCAACCCAGGTAAACCAGGTGAAGATCCGATGCCGAGGGGCAAATCATGTTGCGTCTAGCCGTACCGAACAAGGGTGCTCTTACCGAGGCCGCCCAGACCATTCTCAAAGAGGCCGGATACCGGCCGCGGAAGGACAGCAAGGAGCTGGTGGTCGTCGACCCCGAGAACTCCACTGAGCTGTTCTTCCTGCGCCCGCGGGATATCGCCGTGTATGTGGGGGAGGGCACCCTCGACGCCGGGATCACCGGGCGGGACATGCTGTTCGACTCGGGGGCTCCGGCGGAGGAGGTCGTGCCGCTCGGGTTCGGGCGGTCGACGTTCCGGTTCGCGTCGACGCCGGGGGCGTACACCGGTGTCGAGGATCTGATGGGGAAGCGGATCGCCACGTCGTACGCGGGACTGCTCAGCAAGTATCTCGCCGACCAGGGCGTGGACGCGCGGGTGATCAAGCTCGACGGAGCGGTGGAGACGGCGCTGCGGCTGGGAGTCGCCGACGCTGTCGCCGATGTCGTGGAGACCGGGACGACGCTGAGGAATGTCGGGCTTGAGGTGTTCGGGGAGCCGATCGCCACGTCCGAGGCGGTGCTGATCAAGCAGGTGGGGGCGGCGGACAATCCCGGATTCCAGCAGTTCGTGCGGCGGTTGCAGGGCGTTCTGGTCGCGCGGGACTACGTGATGATGGATTACGACATCCGCGCGGAGCGGATCGATGAGGCGATCGACATCACGCCGGGGATGGAAGGGCCCACGGTTTCGCCGCTGCACCGCGAGGGCTGGGTGGCGGTGCGGGCCATGGTGCCGCGTAAGGGCCACCAGTCGATCATGGATCAGCTCTGGGATCTGGGCGCGAAGGCCATCCTCGTGACCGATATCTACGCCTGTCGCTTGTAGTTCGCGAAGCGGCGGACAACGCGGGTTCGCGCGCGGACAATTGTCACTGTGAGTAGTGGCGCGCGTGTGAAGCGTAGGCGGGTCCTGTACGGCGGAGCGGTGCTCGCGGGAGGGCTCCTGGCGGGCGCCGGGTTCGTCGGCGGAGTGGCGGTCGGGTCGAGCGATCGGCCCGAACTGCTGCCGGAGCGGGCGCCGCGCACCCCGGAGGAGGCCTGGCGGCTGCTGATGGCCGGGAACGAGCGGTGGGCGTCGGGGCGGTCGATTCACCCGAATCAGGATGTGGCGCGGCGGCTGGAGGTGGCGGGCGGGCAGGCGCCGTACGCGGTGGTGGTGTCGTGCATCGACTCGCGGGTGCCGCCGGAGATGGTGTTCGACGCGGGCGTGGGGGACGTGCTGGCCGTGCGTACGGCCGCGCACACGGTGGATCCGCTGGTCACGGCGGCCATCGAGTACGGGCCTGAGGATCTTCGGGCGTCGCTGGTGGTGGTGCTCGGGCATCAGCGGTGCGGGGCGGTGACGGCGGCGGCGCAGGCGCTCAGCAAGGGGGATCGGCTGCCGGGCGGCATGCAGCACATCGTGACGGCGCTGCGGCCCGCGTATGCGCGGATGACCGGGCGGGGGCGGGTGATCGTCGATCCGCTGCTGGTGGAGAGCATGGTGCGGGACCACACGGTGAACGTGACCCGGCAGCTCGCGCGTGATCCGCTGCTCGCGCCGAGGATTCGCGGTGGTGGGTTGCGGGTGGTGGGGGCGTACTACTCGCTGGAGACCGGGCGGATTTCACGGCTCCTCTGAGCGGTCAGACTTTCGCCGGCTGGTTGGCGACGTGGCGGATGAGGTCGCTGACGTGGACGATGCCCAGGCAGCGGCCCACCTCGTCGACCACCACCAGGTCATCGTAGACGCGTTCGGATTCCCGGCCCGCGAGTTGCATGGCGGCGATGGCGGGCGTGGTCTTGGGGACCAGGCGGGCGGTGTCGGCCACGCGGTGGGCGGGCTTCTTGGCGTGCAGGGCGTGGCCGTACGCGCCTGCCATGAAGAGCAGGAATCGGCTGCGGTCGATCATGCTCTGCGGGCGCTGGTACTCGTCCACCAGGATGACGCTGGTGATGGACGATTCCGAGCCGAAGGCGTTGACGACGTCTTCGGCGCTCGCGTTCTGGGAGACGGTCATCGCGGGGAGGAGGAACTCCTGGACGCGGGGGCCGAGGAGGGCCGCCATCGGGGTGGCCTCGGGGATCGGGACGGGGACGTGGACGCGGCCGTGGGAGGGCTTCCAGTCGTGGGGGGCCAGGAGGGGGCCCTGGGCGAGGCGGATGCCCCAGCTCCGGATGGCGCCCAGCTGGGATTCGTCGCGGATGCCGGGAGCCAGGACGTGGGCGCCGATGCCGCGGGCCATCGTGACCAGGGATTCGGCGAGGGCGCCCCGGCGGGCGTCGCGGGGGATGCGGTCGACCAGCTGGGTGCCGATCATGATGACGTAGGGGGAGGTGTCGGCCAGCACGTCGAGGGGGAGCTGGCTGACTCCCAGGCCGCCGAAGGCGATCAGGTAGCCGGCGGCGCGCAGGCCGTCGATGCCCGCGAGCAGGTGGGGGCGGTCTTCGGTGTGGATGTCGCCCTCGAGGACCAGAATGACCTCGCGGGGGCGGCGGCCGCCGGCGCGCATGGCCTCGTTCAGGGGGGCGAGTCCGGCGGATCCCGCGATGACGGCCGCGGCCGGGATGGACAGGACGAGCGGCAGCCGGGCCTCCTCGGTGGAGGCGGCGTGTACGGCGTTCACGGTGGCCGTGAGGTCGGTCGCGTGCGCGCCGTAACGGCCTTCGGTGGTGACCTGGACCGCGATCACGCCGCCGGTGTCGAGGTCGACGACGGGGGTGAAGACGGCGGCGGGGCCGCTGGTGCTGGCCTGGGGGTCGTCGTGGCCCGGCATTCCGGTGGCCGGGGCGGCGTTCCAGGCGGGGATGTACCCCGACACGGTGAACGGCCCGGAGGGCGAGTGTTCCGCGGACGGCGGAGAGGTCGCGACCGGCGCCGAGAGGGGAATGGGAACCGACACCCTTGAATTCTGGTCTCCTCGCAGGTACGGCAGCTGCCGTGTGAAATGAAGTTCACCGACATTTCCCCGTTTGTTGCGGTGAATACCAGCCCGTCCACCCTTGTCCCCCGGGCTTTGCTTCCAGGGCTTCGCCCCGGCCCCCGATCTGGCGACTTTGCGGTGGATCCTCCCACCCGCTCACCCTCGTTTCCGGGGCTTCGCCCCTGCCCCCATTCGCTCCCGCCCATGTGGGCGCTTCGCGTTGCGTAATGGCTAGGCTGGCTTCTCATGACGGCAAGGCCCGCCGCGGGCGGGGGGAGATGGGTCTCGGTCGGGCCGGAACGTGTCGGCCGGTGGATCCGGGGCTTCGCTGACCGTCATGGTGAACCCTCCGTCAAGGATTCGCCCGGCCTTGTCACGTTGAGCGCGCCGGACGGTTCGGTGGCCGAGTGTCACGTTCCGTTCCCGCCCCTGGCTCACGACGGCGACGCCATCGCCGGCCTGATCGCTCACGCGAACAGCTCCAAACGCGTCGGCGTGCTCCTCGTACGTCTCGGCGGCTACGCGGCAGGCGTCTTCGACGGCGATCGCCTGGTGACCTCGAAGGTGGGCGCGCGCCTGGTCCACGGGCGCAGCGCGGCGGGCGGCTGGTCGCAGCACAGATTCGCCCGGCGGCGGGAGAAGCAGTCCACGGAGGCGCTGCAAGCCGCTGCCGATGTCGCCGCGCGGGTGCTGCTCCCGCACATCGACAGCCTGGACGCTCTCATCGTCGGCGGCGACAAACGAGCCATCGACGAACTTCGCGAAGATCGCCGCCTCACGGCGTTGTTCGCCCTGGAACGTGAACCCTTCCTCACGGTCCCCGACCCCAAGCTCGCCGTCCTGACCGAGACCCCGTCTCTGTTCCGCGCGGTTCGAATAAGAATCACCGATGCGCCCCCAGCCTGAACGGACGGCTGATTGGTTCAAGCGCGCCCGTCACAGCGGCCGCCCGGCTTCCCGCGCCAACCTCGCTTCGTCGAGGCGCCAGCCCGGGCGGGCCGTTTTGTGTCACAGCGGCCAGTAACGGCGCATCGCGAAAGCGCAGCACCCGCACTCAACGCTGACCAGGCCATCCCAGGCAATCACGCCGTTATCAAAGCGCTACACCCCAAAACCCCGCCACCCTTGACCCATCCCCAGTTGTCTGACATCTTACAACACATGCCGAATGGCCCATCCTTCATCCCACCTGGACAGCGACTGCCTCTCTCCGAAGAGGTGCGGAGTCTGCTTGTGGCGCAGATAGCCGACGGTCGGCTGCAGCCAGGTCAGCGTCTTCCGTCCGAGCCCGCGCTGGCGAAGCAGTACGGAATCAGCCGTCCCACGCTGCGGGAGATCCTCAGCGGCCTGGAGGCGGACGGGCTGGTGCGCAGGGTGCACGGAGTCGGAACCTTCGTGGCCCAGAAGCAGCCTCGGGTGCAGACCTCGCTCGACCTCGACATCGGTGTCACCGAAGCCGTTCTCGCCGCGAACGCGACGCTGGGCGTGGAGGTGGTCAGCGCGCATGAGGAGGCCGCGTCGAGCTGGATGGCCGCGGCGCTGGACCTCAAGACCGACGACCGGGTCTTCTCGGTTGAGCGGATCATCCGCGTGGACGGCGTTCCCGCGGCCCACGGCCTGGATGTCATGCCGCTGGAGATCCTGGAGCGTTCGGGATCCCCGGTGTACGACGGCGGGTCGATCTATCGCTTCCTGGAACGCGACTGCAAGATCCATCTGCTCGGCGGCGTCGCGGAGGTGTCGGCCACGCTGGCCAACACCCGGATGGCCGCCGCGCTGGGATGCCGTCGCAACAGCCCGGTCCTGCGTCTCGACCAGACCGAGAAGTCGGCGGACGGGCACCCTGTGCTGGCCTCGCGCGAGCACTACGTCCCGGGCGTGTTCCACCTGACCGTACGGCGACTGCGCCACGGCAGAGCGGACCTGTTCGAGGGGGACGACAGCACCACCTAGCCGGGCTCCCCTCACCCGGCCTGCACATCCGAGAAAGGGTGATTTCGTGATTCCAAAAAGCGACGATCGGGGGATCCAGGATGGTTTGACGGACGACGAGGAACTCCGGTCCTTCGGCTACGAACCGCAGCTGGACCGAACCATGGGCCTCATGAGTTCGCTCTCCATCTCGATCTCCTGCATGTGCATCACCGCGGGAATCTTCACCACCTACGCCTACTCCCTGGGCATGATCGGGCCCGTCTTCGTCTGGACCTTCCTGGTGGTCGCCGTCGGCCAGGTCCTGGTCGCGCTGGTGCTGGCCGAACTCGCCGGGCGCATGCCGATCAGCGGCTACGCCTTCCAGTGGACCAGCCGCCTGATCAACTCCCACTACGGCTGGTTCGTCGGCTGGGCCGGTCTGATGGCCTTCATCCCGGGTTTCACCGGCCTGAACTTCGGTCTCGCGCCGATCCTGCAGGAGCGTCTCGGGCTGACGATCACGCCCACCTCGACGCTGGTCGTCGTCATCGTGGTCACCCTCACCCAGCTCATCATCAACCTGATCGGCGTGAAGCTCGCCGCCAAGATCAATAACGCGGCCGCGTTCGTCGCCGAGCTCGGCCTGTCCATCGTCCTGACGATCATCCTGCTCGTGGTGGGTTTCGTCACCAACCCCGTACAGGACTTAGGTTTCCTGACCACCTCCTCCGTGGACGGGCCCGGGTTCACCGGCGCCCTGCTGATGTCGTCGCTGCTGGCGATCTGGGTGCTGACCGGCTTCGAGGGCGCGGCCGACCTGGCCGAAGAGACCAAGATGGCCAAGAAGCAGGTGCCGCGGGCGGTGGTCACGGCGCTGGTCGTGTCGCTGACGATCGGGTTCTTCATGCTCGTGGCGCTGACCATGAACATCGGGAACCTGGCCGAGACGACCTCCGCGGAAGTCCCGATCACGCACATCCTGCGCGGCGCGCTCGGCACCGCCGGGTCCGCGGTGTTCGAGATCGTGGCGATGATCGCCCTGTACGCGGGCGGCCTGGCCAACATGGCGGCGGCCTCCCGGCTGATGTTCTCCATGTCCAGGGACCGGATGCTGCCGGGCTCGGCCAGGCTCTCCCAGGTGTCCCGCCGCCGGTCCCCGGCCTGGGCGCTGTCGGTGATCGCCCTGATGAGCGTCGCGCTCATCACGGTCGGCACCTACCTGGCCAAGGAGACGGTGGGCCTGATCGTGGGCATGGCCTCGGTCGGCTACTACGCGGTCTACGCCCTCACCATCGGCGCGGTCCTCTACGCGTCGGCCACGAAACGGCTGTCGAAGACGTCCTCGTTCAACCTCGGGATCTGGGCCACCCCCGTCCGCTGGGTGGCGTTCCTGTGGTCGCTGTTCGTGGTCGGCGAATTGGTGATCCCTGAGGCCAACCGGCAGACCGCGCTGATGGCCGGGATCTTCTTCCTCATCGCCGCCGTCTGGTACGTCACCGTCCTGCGCGCCCGGCTCACCCGAGGCCAGGCGGGCATTCCCCGCGCGGACGCCCCGCACTGAACCACCTGGGGCGGCGGCCTGCCCGCCGCCGCCCCGCATCGAAAGGTTAGACCTGTGACCCGCTCCATCCAGAGCTTCGTCCGGCCGGGCTTCGCCGAGGCGGCGCCGTACAACGCGACCCACCACGACTTCGCCTGGCGGCGGCGCGAGCTCGCGCGGATGATGTCCAACGAATGCCCGATCCCGCCGTCGCCCGCCGTGCTGCGCGCCGTCTCCGAGGCGATGGCCGTCGGGCACCTGTATCCGTACTCGGGGCAGGACCTGCGGGCCGCCGTGGCCGCCCACTGCGGGGTGCCGGTCGAGTCGGTGGTGCTGGGCAACGGCTCCACCGAGATCCTCGACGTGCTGACCCGGGTGCTGACCGGCCCGGGCGACGAGACCATCATCCCGACCCCCACGTACGCGTTCTTCGAGACGCAGTCCCGGCTTTGCGGGAGCACGCCGGTGTTCGTCCCGCTGACCGAGTCCTGGGAGCTGGACGTGGACGCGGTGCTGCGGGCGATCACCCCGCGCACGAAGATCATTTTCCTGTGCAGCCCGAACAACCCGACCGGCAGGGGCTGGACCGTCGAGCAGGTGGAGCGCCTCGCGGAGACCGAGATCCCGGTCATCATCGACCAGGCGTACCTGGAATGCGGCTACGGCCAGTCCTTCGCCCACCTTGTCGCGAAATATCCGAACCTGGTGACGACCCGGACGATGTCCAAGGGCTTCGGCCTCGCCGCGCTCCGGGTCGGGTACGCGATCGCGGACCCCTGGCTGGCGGACGTCGTCGACCGGGTACGGATCCCGTTCAGCATCAGCCTGATGGCCATCTGGGGATGCCTGGCGGCGTTCGGCGAGCCGGCGGAGCTGGAACGGCGGCGCCGCCACATCAGCGGCGAGGCCGACCGGCTCTACAAGGGCCTGCAGGAGATGGACGGCGTCGTCGCCTACCCGTCTGAGGGGAACTTCGTGCTCGCCGACATTTCCGGCACCGGACAGGAAGTTCAGCCGGTCGTCGACGCCGTCCTAGCCCAGAACATCCTCATCCGGGCGATGAGCGCGCACCGGCTGCGGGGTTCGCATATCCGGGTCACGGTCGGCACCGAGGAGCAGAACGACCGCTTCCTGGGCATCCTCCCCGACATCCTCGGCAGCGGCTCATGAGGATCCTGGCGTTCGACGTGGGCACCAGCGGTGTCAAGGGCGTCGTCACCGACGCCGAGGGCCGCCTGCTGGACAGCGCCTTCCGGTCGTACGGCCTGCGGGCCAAGGAGAGCGGCTGGGTCGACCAGGACCTGGAGGAGATCCTGGCGGCCACCCTGGAGGTGGGCCAGGTGCTGGCTGCCGGGAACCCCGGCATCGGCGGAGTCAGCGTGACCGCGCAGATGTTCAACGTGGTCCCGGTGGACGCGGCGGGCCGTCCCCTGCTGCCGATGCTCAGCTGGCTGGACCAGCGGTCGGCGGGGGAGGCGGTCGCGCTGGCGGAACGTATGGGGCCGGGGGAGCAGTTCGAGCGGCTCGGTTCGGTGGTGTCGGCCAAGGACGTCCTGCCCAAGATCCTCTGGTTGCGAGACCGTGAGCCGGAGGTGTTCGCGCGGGCCTTCAAGCTGCTGGACTGCAAGGAAGCCGTGGTCATGTGGCTGACCGGCAAGGCGGTGATCGACCACGCGGGGGCGTCGGCCTACCGGCTCTACGACCCCGGCCGGCGTGGCTGGAACTGGCTAGCCTGCCAGGAACTGGGCATTCCCCTCCAGTTGCTGCCCGAAGTGAAGGCGGCGACCGACGTCGCCGGGCCGATCCGGGATTCACTCGCCCGCGAGCTGGGGCTCGCGCCGGGGACTCCGGTGGTGGTCGGCGCGGGCGACGTCCCGGCCAGCCAAGCGGGTTCCGGCGCGGTCGGTCCCGGCGACGTGCACGTCAGCTTGGGCACCGCCATCTACTTCGGGGTGACCATGGCACAGCCGGGACGCGACCCGGCCGGGCAACTGGGCGCGATCGGGCACATGGATCCCGACCGCTGGATCCTCTGGCTGGAGATCGCCACCGGCGGCGCGGCACTGGCCTGGATCGGCCGCACACTCGGCCTGGACGCGGCGGACGCGGCGGACACGGCGGACGCGGCGGGCTCGGCGGGCTCGGCGGGCTTGGCGGGCTCGGATAGCGACGGGCGGGACAACGGCCGCATCGACTACGCCAGGGTCGACCGTCTGGTGTCCGGCTGTGCCGGCCAGATGGACGATCTACTCTTCGCGCCCTGGCTGAGCGGCGAGCGCGTCCCGGTCTTCGACGACCGCGCGCGTGCCGCCTTCATCGGCCTGGGCCTCAACCACGGCCCAGCCCACCTGCTCCGCGCCGTCATGGAGGGAGTCGCCTTCCAGATGCGCTGGGCATTGGAGTACGGCCAGTCCTTCGGCCAGCCCATCGGCTCCATCCGCGCGGTTGGGGGCGGCACCATCGGCACCCAGTGGCTCCAGATCATCGCCGACGTCCTCGGCCGCCCCCTGCACACCGTCGAGAACCCCCAGGACGCGGGCGCGATCGGCGCCGCCGCATGCGCCCTGGTCGGCCTCGGCCACTGGCCCGGTTTCGAATCACTGAAGGACCGGGTGGCCATCGAGCGCACGTACCAGCCGGACCGGACCCGAATGACCGGCTACACCGATCGTTACGCACAATTCCGCCGCTTGTATGAGGCACTCCGCCCCGTCTACCGGCGGGAGGCGCGATGACCGGCACGGAGGTCGCGATGACCCGGCACGAAGGCCCGATGAGTAGGCACGGGGAGTCGTGATGGCCCGGCACGGGGGCCGTGATGGCCCGGCACGGGGGCCGTGATGGCCCGGCACGGGGGTCGTGATGGCCCGGCACGGGGGTCGTGATGGCCCGGCACGGGGGTCGCGATGAGTAGGCACGGGGAGTCGCGATGGGCTGGCACCGGGGGTCGCGATGAGTAGGCACAGGAGGCGGCTGTGACCAGGTATGGGGGTTGCGATGAGCAGGCAGACGGAGGCGGCTGTGAGCAGGCACGGGGAGGTGCGATGAGTGGACGGGGGGTGATCTTCGATTTGGATGGCGTGCTGGTCATGTCCGAGTTCCTGTGGGAGGAGGGCTGGACCTCTTTCGCGGCCGGGCACGGGTATGCCTGGACGCCGGACGACACCCGCGCCTGCCAGGGCATGAGTGTCCAGGAGTGGGGTGCCTACCTGGCGGGACGTGCGGGCGCCGAGCCGCGGTACGCGGCCGACAGTGTGGTCGCGTATGTCGCGGGCGCCTACGACTCGGGCCGGGTGAGTCTGCTGCCCGGCGCCGAGAAGATGGTCGCCGAGGTCGCTCGCCGGGTGCCGATCGCGCTTGCCTCCTCCGCGCCGCGCACGATCATCGACACGGTCATGGGCACCATGGGCCTGGGGCGCTACTTCCGCGTCACCGTCTCCAGCGCTGAGGTCGGCGCGGGCAAACCCGCCCCGGACGTGTATGCGGAGGCCGCTCGCAAGCTCGGCATCGACCCAAGGGCCAGTTTCGCGGTTGAGGACTCAAGCAACGGGGTTCGCTCCGCCGCCGCGGCCGGGCTCACCGTGCTGGCCATCGAACACGAGCGATACCCACTGGCCGAGGACGCCGTCGCGCTCGCCGTCGCTGTCTGTCACTCCCTCGACCAGGTCCTGGACCAGCTCACCGCACTGCTGGAGGTCGATCCATGACACACGTCTACAACGCCGAAACGGGCTTCAAGGACGAGTTCCTCGACGGCCTGACCGCCGCCTACGGTCGCTACCTGCGGCGAGTCCCGTCCGCTTCCGGCGTCATGTCGGTCTCCGCCCCCGCCAGGGGACGGGCGTCGGTGCTCATCGGCGGCGGATCCGGCCACTATCCCGCGTTCGCCGGGCTCGTCGGGCCGGGCCTGTGCGACGGCGCGGTCGTCGGCGACGTGTTCACCAGCCCGTCGGCCGAGCACGTCTACCGCTGCGTCAAGGCGCTGGACGGCGGCGCGGGGGTGCTGCTGTCCTTCGGCAACTACTCCGGCGACGTCATGCACTTCGGCGCGGCCGCGGAACGTGCCAGGCGGGAGGGCGTGGACGCCCGGATCGTCCTGGTCACCGATGACGTGGCCAGCGCGCCGGGCGAGCGGCGGGACCGGCGCCGCGGCATCGCCGGAGGCTTCTTCGTGTTCCGCGCGGCCGCCGCGGCCGCGTACGCGGGCCTGCCCATGGACGATCTGGAGGCCCTGGCGCGCCGGGTCAACGCGGCGACCTTCACCTTCGGGGTGGCCTTCGGCGGGTGCACGTTCCCGGGCCGGTCCGCGCCGCTGTTCACCGTCAAACCCGGGCAGATGGAGCTGGGCCTCGGCATCCACGGCGAGCCCGGCATCGAGACCGCCGACTGGGTTCCGGCGGCGCGCCTGGCCGAACTGCTGGTGGCCCCGCTGCTCCGGGAACGCCCTCCCAGCGCACGCCGCGCCCTCGTCCTGCTGAACGGGCTCGGCAACACCAAATACGAGGAGCTGTTCGTCCTTTATCGCGATATCGACGCCATCCTCGCCCGGGAAGGCGTCGAGGCGGTCCGGCCCGAAGTCGGCGAATATGTGACATCTCTTGACATGGCGGGCTGCTCGCTCACGCTGTGCTGGCTGGACCCAGAGATCGAGCCCTACCTGGACACCCCGGCCGCCGCCCCCGGCTACCGGACCGGCCTGGCCGTCACCGCCGACCTCCCCGCCCCCGTAGCCGCCAGCCTGGTCGCGCCCGTTCAGTCGATGCCCGCGTCCGTTCAGGCGGTGGCCGCGTCCGTCGTGGCGGTGGCCGCGCCGGTCGCGGAGGCGCGAGCCGATCTTCCCCGTACGGGCTGCGCCGACGTGGTCGCCGCCATGATCACCGAGATGGCCGAGGTGATCGAGGCCATCGAACCCGAACTCGGCCGCCTGGACGCGGTCGCCGGGGACGGCGATCATGGCGCTGGGATGGTCCGCGGCTTCCGCGCCGCCGTGGCCGCCACCACGGCCGCGGGACCCCACGGCTCCGACGTGCTCACCGCCGCCGGAGCCGCCTTCAGCGAGGCCGCGGGCGGGGCCAGCGGCGCGCTGTGGGGCGCGGGACTCGCCGCGGCCGGGGCGGAACTCGCCACGACTCCCTCGGTCGCCGAGGTCCACACCGCCCTGGCCGCGGCGCTGGCCGCGATCACCGGTCTCGGCGGCGCGCGGGTCGGCGACAAGACGATGGTGGACGCGCTGGCCCCCTTCGTGGCGACCTTCGGCGCCTCCCGCGAGACCTTCCTGCCCAAGGTCTGGCGGGAGGCCGCCACCGTGGCCGCCAAGGCCGCCGCCGACACCGCCGACCTGGCGGGCCGCAAGGGCCGCGCCGCCGTGCACGGCGCCCGCGGCCTGGGCACGCCCGACCCGGGCGCGGTCTCCCTGGCGGCCGCCCTCAGCGCCGCCGGACGGATCCTGGAACGGCTCCTGAAGGAGGACAAGTGAAGATCGCCCTGGGCGCCGACCACCTCGGCTTCCCGCTGAAGGAGACCGTCAAGGCCCACCTGACCGCCCTCGACCACGAGGTGGTGGACTTCGGCGTGCCCGACGCCCGGGAGGCCGACTACCCCGACATCGCCGTCGTGGTCGCCCGCGCGGTGGCCGCCGGCGCGTTCGACCGCGCGGTCCTGGTCTGCGGCACGGGCATCGGCATGGCCATCACCGCCAACAAGGTCCCGGGCGTGCGCGCGGCCTCGGTCAGCGACCCGTACTCGGCCGAGCGCGCCCGCAAGTCCAACGACGCGCAGGTCCTCTGCCTCGGGGCCCGCGTGGTCGGCCCTGAGGTGGCCGTGCTGCTCGTGGACCACTGGCTGGCCTCGGAGTTCCAGGCGGGCGGCTCGGCCCGCAAGGTCGCCAAGATGAACGCCCTGGACGCAGAACGCGCCTCCTGACCCCCAACGTGAGCCTCCGACCTGACCCTTCGACCTGAACCTCCGGCCTGAGCTTCCGAACCGACTCGCCGAACGACCCTTGGAAACCGAGCGCTCGCGCCGGGCCCCACCCCTGGCGCGGGCGGTAAACGAGGTGGCCGGGCTTCCGGGTGGTCTTACAATTGCTGGCATGGGCACTCCCGATTGATTTCTCCCCGCGTATCGATCGACTTCCTCGTACCGGGTCCCCTCAGCCACGCCTGCCACGGAGTGTTCCGCTCATCATGATCATTGCAACTGACGTCGAACTGCGCGCCGGATCGCGCCTGCTCATCGAGAAGGCCAGCTTCCGGGTCAACTCGGGTGACAAGATCGGTCTCGTCGGCCGGAACGGGGCCGGGAAGACCACCCTCACCCGGGTGCTCGCGGGTGAGGGCATCCCCGCCAGCGGCTCCGTCACCATTTCCGGAGATGTCGGCTATCTGCCGCAGGACCCGCGCACCGGCGACCTGCAGGTCCTCGCCCGCGACCGGATCCTGTCCGCGCGCGGCCTCGACGAGATCATCCGTGACCTGCGCGCCGCCGAACTCGGCATGTCCTCGGCCGACGAGCGCTCCCGCGACAAGGCCGTCCGGGCGTACGGCAGGCTGGAGGACCGGCTGCACGTGCTCGGCGGCTACGCGGCCGAGTCCGAGGCCGCCTCCATCGCCTCCAGCCTCGGCCTGCCGGACCGGGTGCTCAGGCAGCCCTTGGAAACCCTCTCCGGCGGCCAGCGCAGACGGGTCGAACTGGCCAGAATTCTGTTCAGCGGAGCGGAGACTCTCCTTCTGGACGAGCCGACAAACCACCTCGATGCCGACTCAATTGGGTGGCTTCGTGATTTTTTGCGATCACACCAAGGCGGCTTGATCATTATCAGCCACGATGTTGGCCTACTTGAAGCGACGGTAAACCGCGTTCTGCACCTGGACGCCAATCGCTGCGTGATCGACACCTACAACGTCGGCTGGAAGGCGTATCTGGCGCAGCGGGAGACCGACGAGAAGCGCCGCAAGCGCGAGCGGGCCAACGCCGAGAAGCAGGCCTCGGCGCTGATGTCGCAGGCCGACAAGATGCGGGCGAAGGCCACCAAGGCCAAGGCCGCGCAGGACATGACCCGCCGGGCCGAGCGGCTGCTGTCCGGCCTGGAGAGCGAGCGGCGCTCCGACAAGGTCGCCAAGCTGCGCTTCCCGGCCCCCGCGCCGTGCGGCAAGACCCCGCTCACGGCGGTCGAGCTGTCCAAGTCCTACGGCTCGCTCGAAGTCTTCACCGACGTGGACGCGGCCGTGGACCGGGGCAGCCGGGTGGTCATCCTGGGCCTCAACGGCGCCGGCAAGACCACCCTGCTGCGCATCCTCGGCGGCCTGGAGAAGCCCGACACCGGCGAGGTCCGCCCAGGTCACGGGCTCAAGATCGGCTACTACGCGCAGGAGCACGAGACGCTCGACCCGGGCCGCACCGTGCTGGAGAACATGCGCTCCGCCGGGCCCGACCTGGCCGACGTGGACCTGCGCAAGACCCTCGGGTCCTTCCTGTTCACCGGGGACGACGTGGACAAACCCGCCGGGGTGCTGTCCGGCGGGGAGAAGACCCGGCTGGCGCTGGCCACCCTGGTGCTGTCCAGCGCCAACGTGCTACTGCTCGACGAGCCCACCAACAACCTCGATCCGGCCTCCCGGGAGCAGGTTTTGACGGCGTTAAGGTCCTATTCCGGGGCGATTGTGCTAGTCACGCATGATGAGGGCGCGGTTGACGCCCTGCAACCGGATAGGGTGATCTTGCTACCTGACGGAATTGAAGACGCGTGGAGCGATGAATTTTCCGATCTTGTGGCCCTCGCCTGATCGTAATTTTGACGGGTACGGATCTTTTCCCTGGGAGTAGGTAGCCGATCTCGCCGAAATGACTGATCATGGCGTGAGTAACGCTGCGGAAGTCTGGCACTACAGGAGGTACTCGTGGCCGAGACTCTGAAGAAGGGCACCCGGGTGACCGGGGCCGACCGTGAAAAACTGGCCAGCGATCTCAAGAAGCGCTATGCCGCGGGTGAGAGCATCCGGGCACTGGCCGCTTCCACCGGCCGGTCGTACGGGTTCATCCACCGCATCCTCTCCGAGTCCGGTGTGACTCTGAGGGGGCGCGGCGGGGCGACCCGAGGCAAGTCCAAGCGCTAGATCCGCCTCACAGTAGCGACCGCAGCCGCTCAGTCCCGTATGTCCAAGAGCGGCCGCGTCTGAGATGCCGAACTATGTTCGGTAGGCTCGGACGCGACCGCAGGGGAAGGGGACGCCGGTGACTGTGGACGCGAATCTTGGGGGGAGTGCGGAGGCCATCTCGGCGAGCGAGCTCGCGGAGATCGGACTGCGCTATGAGGTGGACGGCGCGATCGCGACGATCACGCTGGACCGGCCGGACAAGCGAAACGCGCAGACGTTCGCCACCTGGTCGGCCCTGGCCCGGATCGGGGAGCACATTCCGGATCAGGTGCGGATCGTCGTCGTGAAAGGCGAGGGGCCGTCCTTCTCAGCGGGCATCGACCTGCGCATGTTCACGCCGGAGGGGGTGCCCGGGCAGGGCTCGTTCGTCTCGGCCGCGTCTCTCGGGGAAACCACTTTCGAGAGACGGATAGCGGACGCTCAGCGCGGCTTCCTGTGGCTGCGCCGCCCGGACATCGTCTCGATCGCGGCCGTGCACGGTCACGCGATCGGCGCGGGGTTCCAGCTGGCCCTCGCCTGCGACCTGCGGGTGGTGGCCGAGGATGTGAAATTCTGTATGAAGGAGCCGGCGCTCGGGCTGGTTCCCGACCTGACCGGCACCAAGCCGCTGGTCGAGCTGGTGGGGCTGCCCCGGGCGATCGAGCTGTGCCTGACCGCGCGGGTGGTCGGCGCCGAGGAGGCGGTGCGGCTGGGCCTGGCGGAGCTCGCGGTTCCGGCGGGTGAGCTGGCGCAAGCCGTACAGGACCTGGCGGGGGCGTTGCTGGCGACCGACCGCGGGGCCGCGACGGCGACCAAGCGGCTGTTGCAGGGCGCCCTGGGGCGCAGCCTGGAGGAGCAGGCGATCGCCGAGCGGAGGGAGCAGATCGTGCGGATCAGAACCTTGTTCGCCTCTGGCTGAGCCGGAATCGGCGGGGCGTCCGGCGGGTTGATGATTACGTGATTACAACGCTTGGACGGCTATGGCGATGATGGGCGGGGGCTACGGCCCCTCGGTGATGCGGTCCATGCGCCGCGACAGCTCGGTGATGCACGAGCGGCTCAAGCCGGGCACGGTCCGGCGCATCACGCGGTACGCGGGCGCGTTCCGCTGGCAGATCGCGGCCTTCCTGGCCTTCGTCGTGGCGGATTCGATGATCGTCATCGCCAACCCGCTGCTGGTGAAGGCGATCATCGACACCGGCATCCCGCAGAAGCGGATCGACCTGGTGGTCTGGCTGGCCCTGGCCATCGCCGGCCTGGCCGTGCTGGACGCGATGCTGAGCATGGGCGAGCGCTGGTTCTCCGCGCGCATCGGCGAGGGCCTGATCTACAAGCTGCGCACCGAGGTGTTCGACCACGTCCAGCGCATGCCGGTGGCGTTCTTCATGCGCGCCCAGACCGGCGCGCTGGTGTCCCGCCTCAACTCCGACGTGATCGGGGCCCAGCGGGCGATCACCAGCACCCTGTCGTCGGTGGTGTCCAACGTGATCGGCCTGGTCATCGTGATGGCCACCATGCTGGTCCTGTCCTGGCAGATCACCCTCGTGGCGCTGGCCATGCTGCCCATCTTCGTGATCCCCGCCAAGCTGGTCGGCCGCAAGATGTCCCAGCTGACCCGCGAGCAGATGCAGCTGGACGCCGAGATGGGCTCGGTCATGACCGAGCGCTTCAACGTGGCGGGCGCGATGGTCGCCAAGCTCTACGGCCGCCCCGACGAGGACGCGGTCTACTTCAGCCAGCGCGCCGCCCGGGTCCGCGACCTGGGCATCACCGTGGCCATGGCCGGCACGGTCTTCCGGATCGCGCTCGGCCTCATCGCCGCCCTCGCCACCGCCCTGGTGTACGGCTTCGGCGGCGTCCTGGCCATCGGCGACACCTTCCAGCTCGGCACCCTGGTCGCCATGTCCGCCCTGCTGATGCGCCTGTACGGCCCGCTGACCAGCCTCTCCAACGTGCACGTGGACGTGATGACGGCCCTGGTCAGCTTCGACCGGGTCTTCGAGGTCCTGGACCTCAAGCCGATGGTCGCCGAGAAGCCGGGCGCCCGCGCGATCCCGCCGGGCCCGGTCACGATCGAGTTCGACGACGTGCGCTTCCACTACCCGGCCGCGGCCGAGGTGTCGCTGGCCTCGCTGGAGACCGTGGCCAGGCCTGAGACGGGCGAACCCGCCCAGGTGCTCAACGGCGTGTCGTTCACCGCGCGTCCGGGTGAGCTGGTCGCGCTGGTGGGGCATTCCGGCGCGGGCAAGACCACCACGACCTCCCTGGTGTCCCGCCTGTACGACGTGAACGAGGGCGTGGTGCGGCTCAACGGCGTGGACGTCCGGGACGCCACCCTGGACAGCCTGCGCGACACCGTGGGCGTGGTCATGCAGGACGCCCACCTGTTCCACGACACCATCGGCAACAACCTCCGCTACGCGCGCCCTGACGCCACCGACGAGGAGGTCTGGGAGGCACTACGGGCAGCGCAGATAGCCGACCTGATCCACAGCCTGCCCGACGAGCTGGAGACCGTCGTCGGCGACCGAGGCTACCGGCTGTCCGGCGGCGAGAAGCAGCGCATCGCACTGGCCCGGCTACTGCTCAAGGCCCCCGCCGTCGTCGTCCTAGACGAGGCCACCGCGCACCTCGACTCCGAGTCCGAGGCGGCCGTGCAGAAGGCACTCAAGACCGCCCTGCAAGGGAGGACCTCGCTGGTGATCGCGCACCGGCTCTCCACGATCAGGGAGGCCGACACGATCCTGGTCATGCAGGACGGCCGGGTCGCCGAGCGGGGCCGCCACGAGGAGCTGCTGGCCAGGGGCGGGCTCTACGCCGAGCTCTACCGCACGCAGTTCACCGTTGGTAGCCCAGCCGCTTGAGCTCCTCCCTGGCCACCTTCTCCACGATCTTGAGGTCGTCCGGGGTGAGGCGGCGTCGCCAGGCGCCGACCTTGGGGGCGCTGGTGCCGTACAGGGCGATGGTGGAGATCTTGGTGTCCAGGAAGGCGGAGACCGTGTCGATCGCCTCGGCGGGGGAGCGGTGCAGGTCC
This sequence comes from Acrocarpospora sp. B8E8, assembly GCF_039871605.1. NCBI lineage: Bacteria > Bacillati > Actinomycetota > Actinomycetes > Streptosporangiales > Streptosporangiaceae > Acrocarpospora > Acrocarpospora sp. B8E8. The sequence continues at coordinate 46,834 of NZ_JBDPLV010000065.1, forward strand.
TCGTAGCGGACCGTGAGCAGCTGTTCGGGCGGGAGCTCCTTGCGCAGGACGGCGCTGAGCCGGATGGCGGCCCGCCAGCGCAGGGCGCTCTTGCCCGCCGTGGCCATCGCCTTCCAGCGGTCCCGGTGCGCGGCCGCGTTCACGCCCAGGAACGGGTTGGGGAACTCGGTGTCCTCGGCCAGCATGTGCGGCTTGAACCAGGCCATCGCCGCCGGGTCGGCCAGCATGTCGGCGACCACGTCCCGGCCGTCCCTGATCAGCTGCACGAACCGGGCGTCCGGGAAGGCCTGGAGCAGCACCGGCGCGCTGTAGAGCAGGTCGGGGCTGGCGTCGCCGAACCTGGCCAGCGTGCCCGCGCCGATCTGCTCCAGCGCGCACGGGCCCGCGCCGATGATGCCGCCCGCCTCCCGGCACGGCGCCGCGCACTCCCCGCACGCGCCCGGCATCACCTGCCAGGCCTCGGCCAGCACGTCGCGGAGCACCCGCGGCGCGCCGCCGCTCCTGGCGATGGACGGCTTGCGGGCGAACGCGTAGACCACGCGTGCCACCGGCGCCCGGCCCATCGTGAGATGGAAGCCCGGGGAACGTTTCAGGGCACGCGCGAGCAGGTCCGCGCCGGAGTGCGGGGCGCCGAGCACGAAGACCGGCTGTCGGACCTTTACGCCGTTTACCACGAGAATGTGGGTCGGATGTCGCATAGGTGAGCCCTAGTCTGACACCCTTTGGGGGGTGCACGAACGCACCCCGCCGAGGCTTGCTCCCGGCGATACCGTAGCCCTGGTCGCCCCATCCGGACCGCTCGACGCCGAGCGCCTCTGGCGGGGCCGCCGTGTCCTCACCGACCTGGGGCTGAATGTCGTCCTCGGCTCCCGGATCTTCACCCGCCGCGGCTACCTGGCCGGCCCCGACGTGGCGCGCGCCGCCGACCTCCAGGAGGCCTGGTGCGATCCCGAGGTGGCCGCGGTCATCTGCGCCCGCGGCGGGTACGGCGCCGGCCGCCTGCTGGACCTGATCGACTGGGATGCCATGAAGTCGGCCGGATCCAAGATCCTGGTCGGCTCCAGCGACATCACCGCGCTGCACCTGGCGTTCGCCCGGCGGCTCGGCCTGGCCACGGTGTTCGGCCCGATGCCCGCCTGCGCCACGCTGGCCGACCCGGAGGGGCCTGAGCCGTACTCGCTGGGGCACCTGCACACGACGCTGTTCCACGGGCACACGCCGACGGCCGTCACCGGGGACCGGGTGATGTCGGAGGGCCGGGCGGTCGGGCCCATGATCGGCGGCAATCTGACGCTGCTGGCGGCGATGTGCGGAACGCCGTACGAGATGCGGGCGGAAGGGCATATCGTGCTGCTTGAGGATGTGGGGGAGGATCCGTACAGGATTGATCGCATGCTCACCCAGCTGGCGCAGAACGGGGCGTTCGACGGGGTCAAGGGCTTCGCGCTCGGATCCTGGGTGGACTGCGGGAACGTTCTACCCATTCTGGCCGAACGGCTGATTCCGCTGGGAGTGCCGATCGTCGCGGGGCTGCCGATCGGGCATGGATCACCACAGTTCAGTGTGTGGCTAGGGGCAGATGGGGTCATTGATACCGAATCGTGCTCTCTGACTGGCCTCATTAGCGACACGGACAAGGCACCCTGAAGCTGGATTTCTCAGCATGCCCTTTTCAACTGAAACGCGGCGAAGGGATGGGTGCGTTGGGTCTGTTGCGGCGGCTACGCGGTCGGATCCGGCCCGTGCAGCCCGTGCAGCCTGAGCCCAGAGCGGCCGAGGACGTGGACCTCGACTCGCTGCTCGGGCTCGTCGTGGAGACGATGGGCTACACGTGCACCTTCGAGAACGACGGCACCTCGCTGCTCATGGGCGACCGCGCCGGGGACGGCTCCGGCCCCGTCCGCACCGTCAACCTGGTCGGCCTGCGCCGCGAGGCCGCCCGGCGGTCCCGCGAGGACTGGCCGATGCTGGTCTCCGAGCACCTCTCCCGCGCGATCTCCGGCGAGCCGTTCGACGCCTGCAACCTGCCGCGGATCAAGCCGCTGCTGCGCACCCGGGTGCACGCCGCCGACGACCCGTCCATCCCCGACCCGTCCCGGATCATCGGCCGCCACCTGAGCGCCGACCTGATCGAGGTGCTCACCATCGGCGGCCGCCCGGTCCGTCCTGAAGAGGCGTTCTGCTGGCCGATCCCGCCCGCCGAGGCCCTCGACGTGGCGCTGGACAACGCCCTCGCCGACGAGCGCCTCACGGCCGAGCACCTCGACCTCGGCGGCGTCAACGTGCGCCTGCTGACCGCGCCCACCGCCGTCGCCCACCTGCGCCGCATGCCCGCCCCCGCCGACGGCGTGCTGGTCGTGCTCCCGCACTCGGGCGCGATCGCTGTGCATCCGGTCGAGGGCATCGGCGTCGTACGGGCCCTGGAACGCCTGCGCGTCTACGCCCAGCGCGAGTTCGACGAGCGGCGCGCCGACGGGCTCAGCCCGCACGTGTACTGGTGGCACCACGACCGGCTCACCCGCATCCAGGCCGACCTGGTGGCCCAGGACGGCCAGGTGCGCCTGGTGGTCACCCCGCCCGCCGAGTTCGCCCGGCTGCTGGCCCGCCTGGCCGGAGGGGCTAACTGAGGGCTGTGTCTATGGCCGCACCTCCGGCACGGCGGGCTTGGCCGCGCCTGTGTCTTCCCTCGTCACTCCGGGCCGCTTCGCGACCCTGCGTTCCTCAGTCCAGACACAGGCGCGGCCAAGCCGTGCGCGGTGTGGATCAGCGGCACGTGGCTGAACGCCTGCGGGAAGTTGCCCACCATGCGGTCGTAACGCGGGTCGAACTCCTCGGCCAGCAGGCCGACGTCGTTGCGCAGCCCCAGCAGGCGTTCGAACAGCTCCACCGCCTCCTCCTTGCGGCCGATCCTGGCCTTCGCCTCGGCCAGCCAGAAGCTGCAGGCCAGGAACGCGCCCTCGCCGCCGGGCAGGCCGTCCACGCTGTTGGCCTCGGCGATCGGGTAGCGCAGGATGAAGCCGTCGCTGCTCAGCTCGCGCTCCACGGCGTCGACGGTGCCGTGCACGCGGGGGTCCTCCGGCGGCAGGAAGCCGACCATCGGGATCAGCAGCAGGGCCGCGTCCAGCTCGCGGGAGCCGTAGGACTGGGTGAAGGTGTTGCGCTCCGCGTCGAAGCCCTTGCGGAGGACCTCGGCGTGGATGTGGTCGGCCAGCGCCTGCCACCTCTCGGCGGGGCCCGCCCGGCCCAGCTCTTTGACCACGCGGACCGCGCGGTCGGCGGCCACCCAGGCCATCACCTTGGAGTGGGTGAAGTGCCGCCGGGGGCCGCGGACCTCCCACAGGCCCTCGTCGGGCTGGTCCCAGCCGGTCTCGATGAAGTCCAGCATCTTGCGGGTCAGCTGCCAGGCGTGGTCGTCTTGGGGCAGGCCGTGGCGGAGGGACTGGTAGAGGCAGTTGATGACCTCGCCGTACACGTCCAGCTGGAGCTGGTCGACCGCGCCGTTGCCGATCCTGGCCGGGCGGGAGCCCTCGTAGCCGGGCAGCCAGTCCAGGGTCATCTCGGGGAGGCGGCGCTCGCCGGCCACGCCGTACATGATCTGGAGGTCCTGCGGGCGGCCCGCGATCGCGCGGAGCAGCCACTCCCGCCAGGCCCCGGCCTCCTCCAGGTAGCCGGACTGGATGAGCGCGTCCAGGGTCATGGTGGCGTCGCGCAGCCAGCAGTAGCGGTAGTCCCAGTTGCGGACGCCGCCGAGGTCCTCGGGCAGCGAGGTGGTGGGGGCGGCCACGATGCCGCCGGTGGGCGCGTAGGTGAGGGCCTTGAGGGTGACCATGGAGCGGACCACCGCGTCCCGCCAGGGGCCGCCGTGGCGGCCGGAGGCCACCCAGTCCGTCCAGAAGTCCTCGGTCTCGGCGAGCTGGTCGATCGGGTCGATGTCCTCGGGGCGGGGCTGGTGCGAGGGGTGCCAGGTGAACACGAACGTCTGGCGCTCCCCGGCGGAGACCCGGAAGGTGGCCTTGTGCTTGTAGTCGCCGCCCTTCAGCGGGATCGAGGAGCGCAGCCAGACCGAGTCGGGGCCGCCGATGGCCTGCACGTGGCCGTCCGCGCGCCGCACCCACGGCACGATCCTGCCGTAGTCGAACCTGATCCGGATCTCGGTGCTCATCTCCACCGTGCCGGCCACGCCCTCCACGACCCGGACCAGGTCCGGGTTGATGTGCCGGGGCGGCATGAAGTCGATCACCTTGACCGTGCCGCCCGGGGTGTCCCAGACGCTCTCCAGGATGAGCGTCTCCCCCCGGTACGCGCGGCGCGTGGCGGGCCCGCCCGAGCTGGGGCCCAGCCACCAGGAGCCGTGGGACTCCTCGCCGAGCAGCTTGGCGAAGCACGCGGGGGAGTCGAACCGGGGCAGGCACAGCCAGTCGATCGAACCGTCCCGCCCGACCAGGGCCGCCGACTGCATGTCCCCGATGAGCGCGTAATCCTCGATCCGCATGCCGTCACGCTACACGCTGTAACCGCATGAACAACTGAGTCAGCGGCCCGATCGCGGTGGCGAAGACCAGGGTGCCGACTCCGACGGTCCCGCCGAGGAGCCAGCCGATCGCCAGCACGCCGACCTCGATGATCGTGCGGGCCAGCCGGATCGACAGGCCCGCCCGGTGCAGGCCGGTCATCAGCCCGTCGCGCGGTCCCGGGCCCATGCCCGCGCCGATGTAGAGGGCGGTCGCGAAGGCCACCAGGATGACCGCCGCCAGCAGGTACGCCCAGCGGACGGCCAAGTGCCCTGGGGTGGGGGCGAGCCAGATGGTGGCGTCGGCGCACAGGCCGAGCAGGACGATGTTGCTGATCGTGCCCAGGCCGGGTTTCTGGCGCAGCGGGATCCAGAACACCATGACCAGCGCGCCGACCAGGATGATCCAGGTGCCGATCGACCACCCGGTGCGCACGGCCAGGCCCTGGTGGAAGACGTCCCAGGGGTCGTTGCCGAGCGCGGACTCGACTTGCAGGCCGATGCCCGCGCCGTACAGGGCGAGGCCGGAGTAGAGGCGGAGCAGGCGGGCCGGAAAGGACGCGACGGGAATGGTGAGCTCAGTCATAGTGCCCCCATCCTCCCGGCGCGGAAAGTCCTGATAAAGGGCCAATTTCGGGAAATGGCCCTATATTGGGCGGGTGGATATGAGCGCGGGGCAGCTGGCCCGGCTGGTCGAGGTGCCGCAGGACGCGCGGCCGTACTATCGGGCGCTGGCCTCGGCCGTGCGGGATCGCATCCTGGACGGGCGGCTGCCGGTGCGGGTGCGGCTGCCCGCGGAGCGGCAGCTGGCCGAGGCGCTCGGAGTGAGCAGGACCACCGTGACCGCCGCCTACGATCGGCTGCGCGGCCAGGGCTACCTGGAGAGCCGCCAGGGCGCGGGCAGCTGGACGGCGCTGCCGGACCCGAGCGCCTGCGTCGACAATCCGTGGGTGAGCGCCGACGACGACGGCCTGCTCCCGCTGCACGCCGCCGCCCCGGCCGCGTCCCGCTTCCTGGACGAGGCGCTCGCGCACGCGGGCGCCGGATACCACCGGTTCACCCTGGGCATGGGATACGACCCGATCGGCCTGCCGGAGCTGCGGGCGGCCATCGCGGCGCGGTACACGGCGCGCGGGCTGGCCACCCGGCCCGAGCAGATCATCGTCACGACCGGCGCGCAGCAGGCCATCCACCTGCTGATGACGCTCTACGCCGGGGCGGGGGATCCGGTCCTGCTGGAGTCGCCGACTTACCCGCACGTGATCGACCTGGCCCGCCTGCGCGGGGCCAGGATCGTGCCGGTGGGCATCCCGGCCGACGGGCGCCACCTCGACCTGCTGATCAGCGCGGCCCGGCAGTCCGGGGCCCGGCTGGCCTACCTGATCCCCGATTTCCAGAACCCGACCGGCCATCTCATGAGCGCCGACGACCGGGCCGCCCTGGTGGCCGCCGCGCGGCGCCACGACCTGACCGTGATCGTGGACGAGACCTGGGCCGAACTCGCCGTCGACGACCTGGAACAGCCGCCGCCCACGGCGGTCTTCGACACCGACGGCCGGGTCGTCAGCGTCGGATCCGCCTCCAAGCTGTGGTGGGGCGGCCTCCGCATCGGCTGGATCAGGGCCGGCGCCGCCCTGGTCCGCCGCCTGGCCGTGCTGCGCGCCTCCGTGGACATCGCCAGCGCCCTGTTCGAGCAGCTCGTCGTGGCCCGCCTGTTCGACCGCATCGAGGAGACCAGGGCCGAACGGCGGCGCGCCCTCGCCGCCTCCCGCGCGGCCCTGGTGGACGTGCTCCGCCGCGAACTCCCGGACTGGAGCTTCCGCGTCCCCGGCGGCGGCGGTTCGCTCTGGATCCGGCTGGGCGCGCCGATCGCGACGCCGCTCTCCGAGGCGGCCGCCGCCGCGGGGGTACGGCTCGCGCCCGGCCCCTGGTTCGGCGTCGACGGAACCCTGGAGGGCCACCTGCGGCTGCCGTTCACCCAGCCCCCGGACGTGCTCGTGGACGCGGTGCGCCGGATCGCCGCGTCCAGGGGGGCGGCCGGTCGCAGCCCCCGGGCCTCGCTCATTCCGGCGTTGTGACCCCGCGGGCCAGGGGCGCCCGCCAGGAGTAGCGCATCGCGAGCATGCGGAGGGTGAAGGCCAGCAGGGCGGCGGCGAGGGTGGCGGCGAAGTCGTACACGCCCAGGCGGGACAGCACGGCCATCAGGGTCGCGCCGAGCATGGCGGGGACGGCGTAGAGCTGGCGGTCGTAGAGCAGGGTGGGGGTCTCGCCGGAGAGCAGGTCGCGCAGGATGCCGCCGCCGACCGCCGTGCAGACGCCGAGCAGCACCGCGTGCGGCGCGGACAGGCCGAACAGCAGCGCCTTCTCGGTGCCGACCGCGCAGAACAGGCCGAGCCCGGCGGCGTCGAACACCAGGATGGCGGGCATCAGCCGGGCCACCTGCGGGTGCCAGAGGAACACCACGGCGGTCGCGGCGACCGGGACGAGCAGGTAGCCGACGTCGCGGAAGGCGGCGGGCTGGATGCCGATGAACAGATCTCGCAGCACGCCCCCGCCGACGGCGGTGAAGAACGCGAGAACCGCCATGCCGACCACGTCCAGCCGCTTCCGCACGCCCTGCAGCGCCCCGGAGGTGGCGAAGACGAAGATCCCGGCGAGATCGAGTACGGAAGTCACCGAATAATCATCCCATCACCGGCTCTATGCCGAAAATTCTCGTCGAAATGGGGGGTTGTCAGGGATTGCTTACACATGATGCGATGCAGGCCACCTGTACGAACCATACGGAGGGTGGAATGGCGGATCCTCAGGTCCTTCAGGAACGTGCGGCGATCGAGCAGGACATCGCCGGCCGGACCATCTGTCAGCAGTTCGCGGAGACGGCCGAGCGGTATCCCGACTCGCCCGCCTACTCCGACCCGGTGGAGGGCGGCTGGTCCACCCTGACCTACGCCGAAGCCCGGCAGCGGGTCCTGGAGATCGCGGCGGGCTTCGCCGCCCTCGGCCTCCAGCCCGGCGACGCGGTCGCGCTGATGATGGTCAACCGCAGCGAGCACGTCCTGGCCGACCTGGGCGCCGTGCACGCGGGCGCGGTGCCGGTCTCGGTCTACAGCACCTTCGCGCCCGATCAGGTCTCCTTCGTGGCCCAGAACGTCGGCGCGAAGGTCGTCGTGCTCGGCGGGCCGCGCGAGTTATCCCGGTGGGAGCCCATCCTGGCCGAGCTGCCGGGCCTGACGAAGATCATCATGCTGGAGGGGGCCACCGGCGACCAGCTGTCCTGGGCGGACTTCCTGGCCCTCGGCGCGTCCTCGCTCGCGGCCGACCCTGCCGCGGCCGAGGAGCGGTGGCGGGCCGTCGGCCCCGACGACACGGTGACCGTGCTCTACACCTCCGGCACGACCGGTATGCCCAAGGGCGTGCCGCTGACCCACCGCAACGTGCTGTTCGAGGTGGGCGCCACCGACCGGATGACCTCGCTGCCCACCCAGGGCACCCAGATCTCCTACCTCACCTACGCGCACATCGCCGAGCGGGTCCTGTCCCTCTACCTGCCGGTGTTCAAGGTCTCGCACGTGCACTTCTGCACCGACCTGGCCAACCTGGGCGCCACGCTGGGCGCGGTCAAGCCGGTCATGTTCTTCGGCGTGCCCCGGGTCTGGGAGAAGATGATGGCCCGGCTGCAGGCCCTGCTGGCCACCCAGCCGGAGGAGCAGCAGGAGAACGTGCGCGCCGCGATGGCCGCCGGGCTCGCCTACGTGGAGGCCGGCCAGCACGGCGGCACCCCCAGCCCCGAGGTCCAGGCCGCCTACGAGCAGGCCGACGCCGCGCTGCTGGGCATCATCCGGATGATGATCGGCTTCGAGAACGCCCGCTGGCTGGCCACCGCCGCCGCGCCGATGCCCCTGGAGGTCCAGCGCTTCTTCGCCGGCCTCGGCCTCAAGGTCCTCGACGTGTACGGCATGACCGAGACCACCGGCGCCTTCACCGCCAACAGCCCCGCCAGCTACCGCCTGGGCACCGTCGGGCGCGCCGAACCCGGCGTCGAGGTCCGCATCGCCGAGGACGGCGAGATCATCACCCGCAGCCCGCTCAACACCACCGGCTACCTCGACCGCCCCGAGGCCACCGCCGAGCTCCTGGACTCCGGCGGCTGGCTGCACACCGGCGACGTCGGCTCCATCGACGAGGATGGCTTCGTCCGGATCGTGGACCGCAAGAAGGAGCTCATCATCACCGCCGGCGGCGAGAACATCTCCCCGGCCAACATCGAGAACTACCTCAAGGAACACCCCCTCATCGGCCAGGCCCTCGCCTACGGCGACCGCCGCCCGTTCCCCGTCGCCATCCTCACCCTGGACGGCGAGGTCGCCCCCGGCTGGGCCCAGGCCAACGGCATCGCCTACGAATCCCTCGCCGAACTGGCCGAGCACCCCGACGTGCTCAAGGCCGTGGAGGCGGCCATCGAGACGGCCAACGAGAAGCTGGCCCGGGTGCAGCAGGTGAAGAAGTGGCGGCTGCTGCCGGTGGAGTGGACGGCGGAGACCGAGGAGCTCACGCCCAGCCTGAAGCTCAAGCGCCGGGTGATCCACGCAAAGTACGCGGAGATCATCGACGACATGTACCGCGACTGATCCGCTTCCCGCCAGGGCCGTCCGTTCCGGGCGGCCCTGTTCGTTTGCCATTCGGGGTGTGTGTCGGGTCCGTTCGTTTTGCCGTGGGCTGCCTAGCGTTCTGCGCCATGACGAGACGAATTCTCGCGACGCTGACCGCCGTCACGACGCTGGCCTGGCCGGGGGTTCCGGCCCGGGCCGCGGAGACGGAGCTGGCGATCAGGTCCATCAGTTTGCGGCCGGCGGAGCCCGTGGTCCGGGCCACCGGCGCGGTGAAACTGGTCATCGATGTGGTGGCCCGGGGGGCGCACGGAGTGCGGGGCGTGACCGTGCTGGTCGAGCCCGGGCGCCCGCCGGCGGGCGCCACGAATCTGACGGGCGTGAACCCGGAGCTCACCCCGGCGGAAACTCCTGCGGAAACCCCTGCGGAAACCCCGGCCGAGCCCGCGGTCCCGCCTGCGGCGCCCGCTGTTCCGGAGACCAAGCCCGTGGCGCCGGCCGTTCCGCCCGCGGCGCCCGCCGTTCCGGTGGCCGAGCCCGCGGTCGCGGAGCTGACGGCGACGGCGGTCCGCCCGCCGGTGGGGTTCCACCGGTTCCGGCTGGCCGCGGAGGGGTGGCAGACCTGGCGGTTCAATCCGCAGGTGGGGCTGACGCGGTGGTATCCCAGCGGCGTGTGGACGATCGCCGCCACGGCCACCGATCAGGCGGGTAACGAGGTCAAGGCGTACACGACGTTCCACCTGCGGCGGGAGACGTCGCTGCAGGGGGTCGCGGTGAGCGAGCGGAAGAAGGTCCGGGTCTCCGGGACGCTGATGCGCCTGGATCCGTACGGGCTGCTGGGCCGCCGGCCGTTCCGTAAGCGGAAGCAGGTGCTCATCCGGTTCCGGGGGACGGGCGGGGAGTGGCAGACGGTGGCGTCCGCGCTGACCCGGCGGGACGGATCGTTCGACCAGCGGGTCAAACCAGCGGGAGAGGGGGTTTATCGGGTGGAATTCCCCGCTACCTCGCGTTATGCGGCGGATGTCAGCCCCGAGCGGCGCCCACGGCGTAATTAGACGCACGGGATGACGGTTCCGTTGCCAGATCGTGATCAGTTTTTCACTGTCTTTAACGCAACTTTTCCCTGTCTTGACGCGTCTATGACGTAGGCGCGCTCTACCTCAGAGCGTGTGTGTTAACGGGGAGAGGAAGCACCCTCTATGGTCAGACGAATGGCAACCGCCTTAGTGGCGGCCGCCGTGGGCGCCTCGGCGCTCGCGGTGGCGGGGCCCGCGTACGCGGATCCCGGCCCGAATGATGGGCACCATCCCGGGCCCGACCCGAAGATCACGAGCATCGTGGTCAACCCCAGCGAGGTGGTGCTCAAGCACCGCCACGACTCGGAGACCGTATCGGTCACCGTCAAGGGTGTGGATCTCAAGTCCGCACAGGTCTACTTCGTTCCCAAGGGGCACCATTGGGACGGCGGCGGCCACGGCGGCGGCAACGGTCCGTGGGACAAGAAGGATGACGAGAAGACGCCGGCCCCGGAGTACAAGCCGATCTGGTTCGCGGAGACGTTCTCCAAGACCATCGGCTGGAACGACCCGGTCGGCTCGTGGAGCGTGCGCGTTGTCGCCGAGGGCGTCAACGGCCGGAAGGTTTTCGGCGACAGCTCGTTCTTCGTCAAGCACCACACCTGGACTCCGCCGAAGAGTCCGAAGGGGACCCGGTTCGTGGGCTTCAACGCGAGCCCTGAGCCGGTCAAGCAGGGTCGCAAGCTGTCCCTGTCCGGTCGCCTTCAGGTCGCCCAGTGCTACGGCGACCGGTACTACGAGTACGACAAGGCAAGGGTCGAACTCGATGGCTATCCCTCCTCCTCGTGCTACGAAAGCCGCAAGTACTGGCACGACTGGTACAAGCTCGGCTGGGAGGACATCGACGTCTACTTCCTGCCCAAGGGCTCGCACAAGTGGCGCTACGTCGACACGATCGAGACCAACCCCGACGGCACGTTCTACACGAAGGTCAAGGCGTTCAAGTCTGGCACTTGGGGCGTCCGCTTCGACGGAACCCGCGACCTCGCGGGCTCCGAGGCGTACGACTACGTGAAGGTCGTCAAGAAGTAGGCACCTCGGCACCGGACGGCCCGGTCTCCTTCGGGAGGCCGGGCCGTCCTGCCGTTCAGGCCAGCAGGGCGACCGCGGCGCGGAAGACGCCGGGCAGGGCGTGCGCGGCGGGGACGATGAGCTGGGCGGTCGGCCAGGTGTTCCTGGCCGCCAGGAGGGCGCCGGTCAGGGCGCGGTGCCGGGACGACAGGCGCCGCCACTGGCGTTCGTAGTTCTCGGGCCTGCCATCGGCCAGGCAGCGGATCAGCGCGTCGGCCGACTGGAGGGCGAGCGAGAGGCCCTCGCCGGTGAGGGCGTCCACGTAGCCCGCGGCGTCGCCGACCAGGAGCACCCGCCCGGCCACCCGGGCGCGGGCCCGCTGGCGTAACGGGCCCGCGCCGCGGACGCGGGTCGCGGCGGTCCCGGTCAGGCGGGCGGTGAGGGCGGGGAAGTCGGCGAGATGGTCGTCGTAGGGGCGGCGGACGGAGCTGAGCACGGCCACGCCGACCAGGCCGGGGGCGACGGGGGTGACGTAGGCTTCGCCGCCGGTGGCCCAGTGGACCTCCACGTAGTCGGTCCAGGGTTCGACGCGGTAGTGGCGGCGTAAGCCGTACCGGCGGGTTCCGGAGACGGGGCGGGAGAGGCCTGCCATGGTCCTGATGGGGGAGTGTAAGCCGTCGGCGGCGACCAGCCAGCGGGCGTGGCGTCCGGCCGCCTCCACGTGGCCCGGGAACTGCCGCACGCCGTCGATCCGGCCGGGGACGACCTCGATGCCCAGGCTCGTGGCCCGGGCGGCTAGGGCGGCGTGTAAGGCGGTGCGCCGCACGCCCAGGCCCTTGCGCCCGCCGGGGAAACCGGCGGTGACGTCGTGGCGGGCGTTCAGGTAGCGGATGCCGCGCAGCGGCCAGCCGTCCACGATGACGCCGAGCGACTCCAGGGCCTCCACGCCGGTCGGCATCAGGCCTTCCCCGCACGCCTTGTCGATCGGCCCGGCTCGCGGTTCCACCACCACCGTCGTAAGCCCGGCGAGGCGCGCCCGGATCGCGGTGGCCAGACCCGCAGGCCCGCCGCCCGCCACCAGGACGTCGATCATGCCGTGGCCAGGCGTAGCGCCGCCTCCTCGCACCGGATCCTGACCACCATCAGCACCGCGTTCGCCACGGTGAAGATCAACGCGGTCACCCAGGCGGTGTGCGTCAGCGGCAGCGCCGCCCCTTCCACGGCCACCGCCACATAGTTCGGATGCCGCATCCACCGGTACGGCCCGCCGGTCACCAGCGGCATCCCCGGGACCACGATCACCCGCGTGTTCCACTGCGGCCCCAGCGTGGCGATGCACCACCAGCGCAACCCCTGCGCGGCGACGACCAGGGCCAGCATCGGCCAGCCGAGCCACGGCAGGAACGGCCGGTCGGCCGCGGCCACCTCGATCAGGCAGCCCGCCAGCAGGCCGGTGTGCAGGGCGACCATCCACGGATAGTGCCCCTGGCCGGACACGACCGCGCCCCGCTCCCGGCTCCACCGCTCGTTGCGCCGCGCCACGACCAGCTCGGCGAGCCGTTCCACCCCGACCAGCAGGACCAGCAGCGTGTATCCCATGCCGCCAGTCCTACCAGGTCAACAACACGAGTTCGGAACAGAATCCAGGACCCATCGCGATGAGCAGCCCGGGCGTGCCCGGCGGCGGGCGCAGCGCGATCGTGTCCCGCAGCACGTGCAGCACCGACGAGGAGGACAGGTTGCCCACCCCGGCCAGGGAACGCCAGGTGACGTCCAGCGCGCCGGGCTTCAGGTCCAGCGTCTCGCCGACCGCCTCAAGCACCTTCGGGCCGCCGGGATGGCAGACCCACGCGGAGACGTCCTCGATGGTCAGCCCGTGATCGGCGAGGAAGCCGCGGACGTCGTCGCCGAGATACTTCCGCGCCACGTCCGGCACCCCCGCGTCGAGCACGATCCGGAACCCGGTGTCGGTCACGTCCCAGCCCATGACGTGCTCAGAGCCCGGATACAGGTGGCTTCTGGTGGCCACCACCGTCGCGTGTGACCGCTCCGCCCGGGCGCCGCCGACGGCCACCACGGCCGCCGCGCCGTCGCCGAACAGCGCTCCCGCCACCAGGTTGGCCGCGCTGGTGTCCCCGCGCTGCAGGGTCAGCGAGCACAGCTCGACCGACAGCAGCACGGCCACGTGCTCCGGCCAGCCGCGCAGGTAGTCGTGGAGCCGGGCGATCCCGGCCGCCCCGGCCACGCAGCCGAGCCCGAACACCGGCACCCGCTTCACGTCCGGGCGCAACCCGAGCCGGCCGGCGAGGCGGGCCTCGATGCTGGGCGCGGCGATCCCGGTCACCGAGGTGAACATGATCATGTCGACGTCCCGCGCGGTCAGCCCGGCCTCCGCCAGCCCGCCGAGCACGGCCTCCGCGCCCAGATCGAGGGCGGCCTCGATGAAAACGTCGTTGGCCATCCCGAAACCGGACAATTTCTCATAGTCGGCCAGCGGCATCGCGAGATGGCGGTGCTGCACTTTCGCGCTGCGATGCAGGCGATCCAGCACTCGCCGATCGGCGCCCGGGCACATCCGCGCGACCGCGTCTGTGATTTCGGCCTGCGGATATCGATTCGGTGGCACAGCACCATAAACAGCGGCAATACGGGACATCAGGCTCCCCGTCTCACGGTTACCTGTCGAATCACTAATGCCCAACTTCAACTCGCCCACCCCCCGTTTCCGGACATGCCCGACTTATCACGCTTCTAATCTGGTGTAAGGGTTATGTCCCGGGGGCATTTGCGGTCTGTGAGCGACCCTCCCGCCCTCCTCCGGCTGACACCCGCGCACGGGCTGGTGGCCGCCTGCCATCCCGGGCCGGCCCTCGCCGTCACCGCCCTGGTCACCGCGCTGGCAGCGGGGAGCGGGCGGTCGATCGCGGCGTGCGCGGGGGTGGCGCTGGCCGTACTGGCCGGGCAGTTATCCGTCGGCTGGTGCAACGACGCCGTGGACGCGGCCAGGGACATCGCGACCGGGCAGCGGGGCAAGCCGATCGCGCTCGGGCTGGTCAGCGTGCGCGCGGTCGGGGTCGCGGCGGCCGTGGCGCTGGTGCTCTGCGTGCCGCTGTCGCTGCTGTCCGGGCTTCCCGCGGCGGTCGCGCATCTGACGGCGGTGGCTGTCGCATGGGCGTACAACCTGGGGGTGAAGGCCACCGCGCTGTCCTGGATGCCGTACACGGTGGCGTTCGGGCTGGTTCCGGTGTTCGTCGCGGCCGGCCTGCCCGGCAGTCCCTGGCCCGCCTGGTGGGCGGTGGGCGCGGCGGCGCTGCTCGGGTTCGGCGCGCACCTGGCCAACGTGCTGCCCGACATCGACGCCGACCTGGCCACCGGCGTGCGCGGCCTGCCGCAGCGGCTCGGCGCCCGCCGGGTCCGGGCCCTCGCCCCCGTCCCGCTGCTCCTGGCCGCGGCGCTGCTCGTCCTCGCGCCACCCGGAACTCCAGGACTGCCCGGCTGGACGGCTCTCGCCGCCGCCTCGATCCTGACGGCGGCGAGCTGGACGTTCGGGGCGCGCCGCCCGCGCGCCCCGTTCCTGACCGCGATCGCCGTGGCCGCGGTCGGCGTCGCCCTGCTTCTCGCCCGGGGCACCGGGGTCTAGCCCTTGTAGTTGAACACCTGGTGCAGCGTGTGCCGGATCTCGACCAGGTCCCGCTGGTCGGCCATGACCCGGTCGATGGACTTGTACGCCTTCGGGTGCTCGTCCACCAGCGCCGCCGCCCGGCTGGCGTTCCAGGTTCGCCCGCGCATGGCCTCCTTCAGCGACCTCGCGGTCAGCTCCCGCCGCGCCTGGCCGCGCGACATCCGCCGCCCGGCGCCGTGCGAGCAGGAGTTGTACGACTCCGGGTTGCCCAGCCCGCGGACGATGTACGACTGGGTGCCCATCGACCCCGGAATGACGCCGTCGTCACCCCGGTCGGCCTTGATCGCGCCCTTCCGGGTGATCCACAGGTCGGTGCCGAAATGCTTCTCCCGCTGAGCGAAATTGTGGTGGCAATTGATGGTTTCCACCATTTCGCCCTTCTTGACGATGCTGAACAGGGCGTTGTTCAGCACCACGTTCATCCGGGCGCGGGACGCCATCGCGTACGCCTGCGCCCACAGCATGTCCTCGATGTAGGCGGTGAACTCCGGCGTGCCCTGGACCAGGTAGGCCATGGCCGGGTCCTCCAGCGCGATCGCCTGGCGCTCCATCATGCTCTTGGCGTCCACGATGTGCTTGGTGGCCAGCTGGTTGCCGATCCCGCGCGAGCCGGAGTGCAGCACCGTCCAGACCCGGTTCCGCTCGTCGAGGCAGACCTCGACGAAGTGGTTGCCCGAGCCGAGCGTGCCGAACTGGACCGAGACCGTGTGCGCCTGCTTGGCCGTCAGCTCGGTGTGCGGGCGGCCCACCGCGTCCAGCGCGCGGTCGATCGCGCTGTCCTCGTGGCCCTTGCCGACCCCGGCCGGGATGCGCTTCTCCACCAGCGGCATCAGCGCGTCCAGCGAGTGCGGCAGGTCCTCGGCGGTCAGCGACGTCCTGGTCGCGATCATGCCGCAGCCGATGTCCACGCCGACGGCGGACGGGATGATCGCGCCCTCGGTGGGGATGACCGATCCGACCGTGGCGCCGATGCCGACGTGCGCGTCCGGCATGAGCGCGACGTGACCCGCCACGAAGCTCATCCGGGCGGCGCGCGCGGCCTGCGTGATCGCGCCCGGGTCCAGGTCGCTCGCCCACGAAAGCACGTTCGGGGCGACCTCGTTCGGCATGATGATCCTTTCGTCGGCCTCCAGTGTGCCCAGCCGCCGTACGAGATCCCACTGGTTTTAGGTACGGCTGGCGTGATTGACGAGGCGGTGCAGAGCGATCAGCCCACAGCCGAGTAACGCGAAGCAGACGGCCAGCGCCAACGCCGTGAGCGCCACTCCGCCGTACCCGGACCTGTCCACATCAAGAAACGGATACGGGTACCGCTTCCATGCCCCCGCAGGCAGCAGGACGCCCCGGACCAGCGCGAAGACCATGTACGCCACCGGATAGACCAGCCACAAGAGAGCGGCCACCCACCTCGGCCGTGGGGCGGTCCGGTCGAAGGCCAGCCAGTCGATCACGGCCATGACCGGTGTCACGTAGTGGAGCAGGAAGTTGCCCAAGCCGAGGCCGGAGAGCGACAGCCGCTCGAACGGGCTTGCTCCGCCCATGCGCAGAAATGCCACACCAGCCCGGTTATCACGATGTAGAGCGTCACCGCCCCCTTGACCTCGGCCGAAGCCGGTCGCCTGCTCACCACCCGCCAGAAGTAATACCCCGCGAGCAGCAGATTGCTCTGCACGGTGAACAGGACGAGCGGGTTCAGCGGGCTGTCCAGGGCGATCCATGTGTAGACCATCCCGATCACCGCGGCCGCGACCACCACCAAACGGAATATCGCCGCCCAGATCATAGAATTCACCATCGCACAGGCGGCTCCATGCGGCCGCCCGTTAACCGATCGCGGAAACCCACCGGGTCATTTGCAGGCCCCGGACCGGGGCGCCCCTGCGAGGACGGCCAGGCCTCGTGAGGGGTTCCGTTCCGAGCGATGATGTCGGCGAACGATTCCCGCCAGGATCTGAACGATCATCTGACTGACTGTCGGCCCTGGCAGGGAGCGTTCGTGTGCGCTCACGGGACGTGGCGTCGTGACTCCATAGGAGCCTGGCCGGAGTCCCATCACTATCTTGTCCGCGTTGAACCTGTGGGGCGTCAATAGGGCCGCTTTGGAGCGACGGAGATCTGAGGCATAGGCTGGTGAGATCTCGTGCGATGGAGGTTTGCCCGTGCTGGTCGACTCGTTTGGGCGGGTGGCGACTGATCTGCGGGTGTCGCTGACCGATCGGTGCAACCTGCGGTGCACCTACTGCATGCCACCGGAAGGCCTGGACTGGCTGCCCAAACCCGAGCTGCTGACCGCCGACGAGATCGTCCGGCTGGTCCGGATCGGCGTGGAGCGGTTCGGCATCACCGAGGTTCGCTACACCGGCGGCGAGCCGCTGCTGCGCCGCGAGATCGTCGACATCGTGGCCCGTACCTCCTCGCTGGGCGCCGAGCTCTCCCTGACCACCAACGGCATCGGGCTCGCGCGGCTGGCCGCCCCGCTGGCCGAGGCCGGGCTGCACAGGGTCAACGTCTCGCTGGACACGCTCGACCGGGACATCTTCATCAAACTGGCACACCGGGACCGGCTCAAGGACGTGCTGGACGGACTGGCGGCGGCCGAACAGGCCGGGCTCACCCCGGTGAAGGTCAACGCCGTGCTGATGCGCGGGATCAACGATCACGAGGCGGCCCCGCTGCTCCGGTTCTGCCTGGAACACGGCTACGAGCTACGTTTCATCGAGCAGATGCCTCTGGACGCGCAGCACGGCTGGAGCCGGGCCAACATGATCACCGCGGACGAGATGCTCACGGCGCTCCGCGCGGAGTTCGACCTCACCGACGCCGACCCCCGCGAGCGCGGCAGCGCCCCCGCCGAACTGTTCCTGGTCGGGGGCGGCCCCGCGAAGGTCGGCGTGATCGGTTCGGTCACGAGACCGTTCTGCGGAGCCTGCGACCGAGTCCGCCTAACCGCCGACGGCCAGGTCCGCAACTGCCTCTTCGCCACCGAGGAATCCGACCTGCGATCGGCCATGCGCGGCGGCGCCTCCGACGACGAGCTCGCCCAGCGATGGCTGGCCGCCGTCCGCGTCAAGAAGGCCGGCCACGGTATCGACGACCCCAGCTTCCTGCAGCCCGCCCGGCCGATGTCCGCCATCGGCGGCTGAAACATGCCCCCGGTCCCTGACGCGGCGGCCGAAGGCAGGCCAGGGAGTGGCACGGCGGCTTCCTCGGCAGCTTCGGGTGCGCCGAGGGATGGCGTCGCCCCCGAGGAGGTGAAAGGCGATGGGATGTTCCGCTATGACGCGATTGTCCTCACAGGCGGGCGAGCCAGCCGGTTCGGCGGCGCGGACAAACCGGGCGCGCTGGTCGGCGGACGTTCGCTGATCGAGCGTGTCGCGGCAGCCATGTCCACCGCGGGTCGTCTGATCATCGTGGGGGAGCGGCGCGAACTCGCACACCCCGGCGAGGTCGTTTTCACCAGGGAGGACCCGCCCGGCGGTGGCCCGGTTCCGGCCGTCCGCGCGGGCCTGGTCTACGCCGACCGGCCCTGGGTCGCGCTGCTGGCCGGGGATCTGCCCTTCTTCACGTCCGCCGACGTCGAGACGCTGCTGGCGGCCGCGGGCACGGGAGCCGTGCTCGTCGACGACACCGGGCGCGAGCAGTGGCTGGCCGGGGTGTGGCGGCGCGATGTGCTGGCCGACGCGCTGGCTCGTTACGATGGGCGCTCGCTGCACGGCGTGCTCGGGCCCCTGGAGCCGGCACGGGTGGCCGTGCGGGACCGGGTGCCGTGGTTCGACTGCGACACCACCGACGATCTGGCGTTGGCCAACCGACAGGAGACGGCGTCAACGACCCCAGCCTGAAGGCCGGGGCTTGAGGTGCCCGCCGCGCACCGATAGCCCCGCGTTGACCAGCCCTAGTCGATCACCTGAAGGAGGTGCATTCGATTGACTACGTTTCACGCGGGAGTCGCACCGGCATGTACTCGTTCCAACTTGATCACCGAGGCGGGCAGATCCGCGACAAGCTCAGTGCACGTTCGAGCCACCGGCGGCGACGCCGGTCGAAGAATCTGCGCTACCGCGCCCC
>NZ_JBDPLV010000066.1:0-63825 GCF_039871605.1 Acrocarpospora sp. B8E8
CACCAAGCGGATCACCTCATCAGGGACAAAGCACGCACCCGGCTCGGCGTGTCGCCCGGCAACCCATGAACCTTGCTCGCCACACGAGGCTCACGAACACCCAGAGTCACTGGCGTGAATGTTTACCGCTATCTGTCGCTGTTCGGAGTTACTCACTTCTGTTGTCCTGTAGCTGGCCGGGTTTGAGAACGCCGGTTCTAGCAAGCAGCGATAGCAGGGGGCGTAGGACGCGTCGCGGCCCGAACTGGCGCTCAGGGAAATACCCATCCTTGGCGCTCGTACCAGTGGCGGAGACGAAGTGTAGTGTGCTGCTGACGAATTCATGGGTCGGCATCAGCCATGGCGAGCCTCCCTTGATGGCGAGGAACGCGTATACGTCTTCACTTTCCTGTTCAACTGTGCTCAGGTCAGTGTCGTCATCGCGGAGCAGCCAGCGTGCCACCTCAGGCATTTGATACTGCAGGAGGTCCGACTTGCTGATCACTGTCGCGATGGGTAGGGGGATGAAGCGCTCGTTCTCGTGGGAAATCTTGAGCCTCGCACAGATGTTGCTGAAGGTCGGGTCTCCGAGGGGGGAACCTGACCGGCGCTTACCGAATCCGGGTATCAATTCGGGGTCCGCGAGAAATATCAACGCGCTAGCAGCATTGAGAGTGAGGGGCGGGTTGTCTCTATGGAGTACTTCTCCTGAGAAGTCGAAGAATGCCAGCACAAACGGTCGCCCAGTTTGATGGTTGTATCCTCGCCAGGCATGCATGAAGAAGACATCATCCGTGGGACCCGTGTAGGGCAATCGTTGGCGCTCTTCTATCAGAGGCCTCACATAATTTGTTCGGAATATCTGGCCGAGCGTAGGGTCGAGTGGTTGGAAGCTCAGTTTCCCGGCCAGGATGGTGCCTCGCTCAAGTTCGGCAGCGAGCATGGTTAGCAGGTGGGTCTTCCCGCTGTTGGAGGTCCCCACAGCCACGATGATGATGGGTTCACCGTAGGCGCCGTAGAGGACGGGCAGGAAATGCCGGTAGAAGTCGCTGTTCGTGCATCGAATCCATGCATTCGCGGTTCGATGGAGCCAACTCTGCTCTGACTCACCACGGCGACGCTCCAGCGGCTCGTACCTGCGTGAATCTTCGTCAAACACGAACAGGCCCGCTTCTTTGGCCTGCCTCCAGTTGATCTGCTCAAGACAGATAGGACAGCGCACGGTGCCGGAGAAGGAGTTGCTCACAGAAATATCCCAACCACGAAAGCGATTAACAAAAGAGCGGAGAGTAGAGCGATTAATACGAATCGCCGAACGCGTACGGTGAACCAGCGTTCCCCGCGCCAAGCCGATAGGCGAGGTAACCCTTTCGAGTCACCATCATGTGGGGAGCGATGATCTGGGGTGGAGGTACCGTCGAGCTCGGCCGATTGCTGAGCGGCCTGCAGAGCGCGGAACCGCCTACGGGCGGTCTCCTCGGCTGCGGCCGTTTCGCTTATCAAAGAGCGGCCTTCTCTGAGGGCCAGCCCGAGTTGGGTGTCGGAAGAGGTCAGTCTCTGATAAGCGATCAACCAGGAAGCAAGCTCATGGCGATAACTGCCGCACAACTCAGCGATTCGCAGCACCTCATTCCAACGTGGTTCTCGGACACCCCGGAGAAGATCGGAAACCGTGGATCTCGACAGCACGGTTGGTTGACCAGCCATACCTGGAGTATCCAGCGAACGCTCTTCCAGCTGACGAAGACTTAGACCCGACATACGGCGAAGCTGCTCAAGCATGGCTGTGAGTTCGGGGAGCGATTGGGCTGCCATTGGATCAGGACGGGTGATCTCAACATTTTGGCCTGCCGGCCTGGTCGCAGGCATGACGTCGCTGACTCGAGTCCCGGCCACGGCCGCCGAATGGGCGATGCCGGGCTGGCCGGTACCAATGATCGGGGTGGCAGCCGCCTCCCACCGCCAACGCCACTCCTGTTCATCACCGCCACATGCGATGACGTAAGCAGCGGTGACCTCCCAGGAAGGAAGCCGTCCACCGGCCGCAGCCTGCGACAGCGCCGTAACCGAGAAATGTGCCTTTTGCGCCATCTCCCGGTAGCTCGGAGCGCCAGCCCAGCGACGAAGGTCCCGCAAAGCGCAGGCGAACGCCGCCACTGGGCCAGCGTCTGGATCGAGAGGCTTTTCGGGTCGGCCCACGCCTGCTCCTGCCGGAATGAAGGACACGGTCAACGGGAAAGGGCGTGGTGGCGGTCTTCAGCCGCCACCACGCCTTTCCTAGATGGTGACCATTCGGTGAGCGACCTTGGCAGCCGCAAGGCCCGCAGCAGCGGCGATCGCGGTCGCGGTCGCCGGATCGTTCCCCTGGACCACTAAGACGAGCACAACAATGAGCACGACGATGGCGACCAGAGCGCGATAGGCGGATAGGAGCAGGCGTGTGCCGCCGCGTGGCGCATCGGGGAGATTCATAATGAGGCGTCCCTCCTGGAAAGCATTGGCTCGGGCTGATGTGGACTGTTGACTTGATAGGACTCAGAGTGGGTTCAGGAGTGGTTGCCGCCACCGCTGAAACCTTTGCCCTACTTCTCGTCGCTCATCATGACCGGCGACTCTGGCCGGTGGAAGAGCCTTCCAGTACTGAGGTTGTTTGCGAACAAGTAGCACGCTTGCAGATGAGCGGTGCCATCCGGACCGTACGATTGTTCGCGGATCCCGAGCCGGAATGATGATCAGCGTGAACAACTGGCCGGATCCCGAGAAGAACAATCCGCTAAACGATCACCTTGGTGCATATGTGCAGGTTGGATGCGTGTTGAAAGCGCATCGCTAAGGGTGATGCGTCCGGGAAGCTCTTGACGCCTTGCCGGACAACCCCTCCTGTCTGTTTCCTGCAGGAGGAAGCCCACCGCGTCGATCTCGGATCGCGCCTTGGGCGAATCTCGATCGCGTCCCCTGTTGGCTCGGGCGGACACGTAGTGCGGGGTTTCCTGTTGCCGCGGGAAACCCCCGCACGTCCAACCCTCAACTCCGGTGACTGGGAAGACCGCCGGGTGGTCGGTGGACCTTCTCTTCAGGCTGGCTCGGATGGAAGAGTGACGCGGACGCGCCTCAGCTGACCCTGTCGATGAATCGAAGGGATTCCGGACGTTACAGCGTGCCGATCACGAGGGACTCGCGGGCGGTCTCGACGACTTCTTTGGTGATGGTCCGGAGTCCGTTGATCTCCAGGATGCGGGTGATCTGGGAGAACAGGCGTTGCACGAGGCGGAAGTTGCCCATCGTGATCCGGTGGACCGCGGCCAGGGCCTCGGCGTCGGTGAAGTCATCGGCGGCCAGGGTGAGCCCGATGGTGTGCCAGTGGTGGCGCAGGACGAAGGTGAGCTCCTCAGGTGACAGCGGCCGGTATTGGTGGACGAAGCCGATCCGGCTGTAGAGCTGGGGGTAGCGGGCCAGGCGTTTCTCGATGCCGGGCATGCCGATGAGGATCATGCCGAATCGGCTGCGGTCGTAGTGGTCGCGCAGTTGTTCCAGGGCTGTGGTTTTGAGCCGGTCGACTTCGTCGACGATGAGCAGTTCGACGAAGGCAGGCAGGCCGTGCGGGTCGGTGAAGGTGCGCCGGTCGTAGGGGTCGGGGGCGCGCAGGGTGGCGAAGTCCCAGCCCATGTGGGTGAGCTCTTTGTCGATCATGCGGGGGGTGGCGCTGACGGTCGGGGTGTACAGCAGGGTGTGCCAGTCGTCGCGGTCCTTGCCGAGGGTGAAGTTGCGGGAGGAGGCGCGCAGCAGCGGTGCCACCTCCTGCCAGCAGGCGTAGCGGCGCGCCGACAGGGTCTTACCCACCCCGGGCGGGCCATGGCAGAGGCCGATGTAGTGGTCACGGCGAACCGCGTCGGCGAATTCGATGAACCGGCGATGTTCCTTGGTGACGATGAAGGAGACATCGTCCAAGGGGACCTGCGGCCCGGACAGTTCGACGGCCGGGAATGCGCGCTCGACCACGCTGGCCAGCGGATGGACATCGCCGAGTTCAGGCTGGGCCGGATCGGACGGGCCAGGGCCGGGAGGCATGGCTACTCCTCTCGGTAACGCTTGAGCCGCCGCACCGGCGGCGCCTCGGCAGGGGCGGCTGGCGGCGGGAGCGGCATGGGGTCGGGCACCTGGTGGGCCTCGATCAGGCGGTCGACCACGCTGGCGCGGTCACGGAGTTGGGCACGCAGGTCGCGGCGGCGGGCGTTGCGGGCGGCGGTGATGTCTTTCAAGCTGATGGTGTGGTTGGCCAGGTCGGGGCAGATCGCCCGGCACAGGAAGTGGCCGGTGTGGAAAATGCGGATCTCGGCCATGTCGCGCGGGTCGTAGCGGATGACGACGCTGTCGCCGACGTAGGCGGCCAGGATCGGGTCCAGGTAGCGCAGGCCCTGGAAGTGGATCCCGTCGGGGTGGATCTTGCGGGGTTTGGCGATGGTGAGCAGCAGCAGGTCCAGCTGCTCCAGGGAGTCCGGCATCCGGGGGATGAACGAGGCGGATTCCCAGCGCTGCTGCGGAGGGACGCCGGTCTCGCCGTGCGGGGAGTGGTTGTAGATCGTGCGGATGAAGGTGCCGATGGCGGTATCGAGTTCGGCCAGGGTGAGCTGGGCGCGCCCGGCCCGGTCGCGGGTGCCGCGCGGAGCGTATCCGGGCAGCTGGGACAGGCACATCTGGTTGACGGTGCCGAAGATCCGCTCCACCTTCCCCCGGCCGCGTGGCCGGCCGGGAAGGGAGAAGACGGGTCGGATGCGCAGGTCGGCCATCACTTGCTCCAGGTGCAGGGAGGTGAAGTCGCTGCCGTGGTCGACGTGGAAGATCTCGGGGATGCCGCACACGTGCCAGCCGGGATCGCTCTTGCGCCAGATCGCCTGCCGCAGCGTCAGCGCGGTCGTCAACGCTGTGGGGGCGCCGAGGTTGACCGCGTACCCGGCGATCGCCCGGGAGTGGTCGTCCTGGATCACGGTCAGCCAGGGCCTGGCCGGTCTGCCGGCGGGGGTGATCACCCACAGGTCCAGCTGGGTGTGGTCGGCCTGCCAGATCTGGTTGGGCCGCTCGGCCTGGCGGCGGTGCACCAGGTCGAAGACATCCCGGTAGCGCTTTTCCCCGTCCAGCGCCAGGGTGGCCATGGCCGGGTCGATCCGGCGGACGATGTCGTAGACGGTGGCGTAGGACGGGATCGGCCACCCCTGATCCCGGGCGACCGCGGCGGCCTGGCGGGCAACGGTAGCGATGCTCGCCCGTGGCTCGCGTAGCGCCAGCCCTTCGATCAGCAGCCGCAAGTCAGCGGGGAAGTGCCGCCTGCCCTTGTCCGCGCGCGGGCGGCGGGCCAGGCCCGCGAGCCCGTCGTTCCGGTATGCGGTCAGCCACCGGTGCAAGGTCCGCGGCGAGGCATCGGTGGCGGCGGCGAGCCGGGTGATCGCAACCCCGTCTTCCAGATGGGGGCGAAGAAGCCGCCAGCGGCGCATGGCCTGCTGCCGCTGCGCTTCGGTCAGCTCGGCGAGTGCGGCAACCGGATCATCCGGTCGTCCGGCCGCGGATGAGCTCATTCCCTCAGAATCACCCCGGTCGGCGATCGTTCGCAGGCTGTTCCACAACCTTGGAAGTGGAACACCCACTCCCGACCCTCGCCAGACCCGGGCGACGACACCGGATTTCGTTCCACAAGTCGTTCCGGAAGTAATGTTCCGTAATGGGAGTACGGAGTTGACTTCCGGTACGATTCCGGCATGGTATCCGATCATGATCACCCCACGCGAGGGCTGGAACTCGGCTACGCCCGCGTTTCCACCACCAAACAGTCCCTGGAGCGCCAGCTCGACGCGCTGACCGCGACCGGCATCCCGCTCGATCGGATCTACACCGACAAGAAGACCGGCACCAGCATCGACCGCGACGGCTTGACCGCCCTGCTCGGCTACGCCCGCGCCAGCGACACCATCGTCGTGCACACCCTGGACCGGATCGGCCGCAACCTGCGCGAGGTCCTCAACCTCGTCCACGACCTCTCCGAACGCGGCATCGGAGTCCGCTCCCTGGCCGACCCACTGCCGATCAACACCACCGACGACGGGATGGGCCGCATCGCCTTCCTGCTGCTGGCGCTGTTCGCCGAGATGGAACGCACCTTCACCGCCGAACGCGCCGCCCACGCCCGCGCCGTCGCCGAAGCCCACGACCGGCGCGTCGGCCGCCCCATCGCCCACCCGGCCGACAAGATCGAATACGCACGCCTGCTCAAGGCACAAGGACGCTCCCTCGGCGAGATCAGCACCAAGACGGGAATCCCCAAGACCTCCCTGCACCGCTACCTCGCCGATGAGGTATCCGCACCCGGCGGCGCATCGTGAGCGATTTATGGGATGTGCCGGATGATCTGTGGGCGGTCCTTCAGCGCCGAAGCCGCTGGAACCGGACCCTGCTGCTCAAGGTCGATGGGGAACCCCTGCGCAAAGGCCGACTCGGCGCACGATCCGCCGCCGCAATCCAAAAACAACTCATCGGCCAGATGATCGCCTATCGCCGCCATCCCTACACCGGGCCCATCGCACTTGACCTGCACGCCGTCGCGGCACGCAAGAATCCACCCAGCATCCACCAAACAGCCAAGTACCTCCTGGACGTCCTGGGCAACGCCGACGCGAGCCTCGCCCAGCCCCGCCGACGCAGTGTTCTCTACCGCGACGACCGCCAGGTCAAGTACCTGTACGTGTCCCTCGACCAGGCCTGGAATCGCGACCGCGACCGTAGCGACGGATCAACCCACCTGATCGCCCGGCCCGGTCGTGACGTCACCGCTGACTTCCGAGACGCTCACCAACTCAGGCTCAACGCCTCCGGCGAAGAGGAGGAGGACTACGACAACGAGCGCAACCCCTTCTGGTGCCCGGACCTGCCAGAGGATGATCCCGACTGGGACCCGCCCATCGATACTCCCCGCGGTCAGATTTCCGTTCTCGAGTCCTACTTGGAGGAGTCGCACCGCTTCTACAGCCTCATGCGATTACAGGACTCTTTGCTCGCCCGCAACGACGCCATCCTCACCTCGGCCCTGTCCTCCTACCTCGACAGACCTCCTCATACGAAGGAGGATCAATGGGCAGCGCTGTTATCCCCTGAGTCCAAGGCCCTTTCGCTCAAGACGCGCCGCATGGCCCGCAACCTGCTGTTGGCGAATCCGCTCACGGTCCGCCTGCCTGCACTCCCTCAAGCCAACATGGCCTCCAGCGACTTCACGCGGGAAGTCAGTGAGCGGCTAGGCGTCTATCTGGCCCGTTCTCCGCCCGCTCGTCATCCCTGGTGGGCTCACATCGCCGATTATCTCGACCAACGCGCCCGACGGTTCGGGTAAACCCTTATCACAGGCTGCCTTTTTCGACGCATCATGTCTACTTTCGAAGGGCCGCGACAACAGATCGTCTAGGGGGCATCAGCCCAGATCCGGCCACACTGCGAGGTCGCCACACACATACCAACGACTGGATTCCGTTTAACGGGTGGTCACCAACCGCAATTGCGGATTCCCCTTAATGGGCCTCGTGTAATGTCAATCCGCATTAAGTGGATCTATAGGGTATGGAGCATCCAGGGCTGGGGATGGATGAGCTGACCAAGCGGACCGTGCTGGGTTACGAGGCCGATTCGGCCAATGCTATGAAAGAGTTCCCACCAGGTTGATGTTCGCGTTCCTGCTCGAGGACTACACCGAGCAGGCAAGCTCTCCTCGCGACCAGGTCTGTCAGAAAATCCACCGACATAGATCGCAAGCCCCGAGAGCCGTCAGGAGCTTGAAGTGACTGTGGACGAAGCGGGTCTGGTGAGGATCCTCTGTGGAGCCGACAGTAGCGATCCATTCGGACACCAGGCGGGGGTAG
The DNA here is from genome assembly GCF_039871605.1 of Acrocarpospora sp. B8E8. Taxonomy (NCBI): domain Bacteria; kingdom Bacillati; phylum Actinomycetota; class Actinomycetes; order Streptosporangiales; family Streptosporangiaceae; genus Acrocarpospora; species Acrocarpospora sp. B8E8. Next base: position 7,875 of record NZ_JBDPLV010000066.1, read on the forward strand.
CCGTCCACTTGGATGTCGTCTCGCCCGACGACGCGCAAACCGGTTCGGCGATATCCGCACCGATACCTCCAGGTACGGCGTTCCGGACCGCACCAATTCTGGCGATCCTCGATACCGGTGCGGGCCAACTCGTGGTGGTCGGCCACTGCCAGGTGACCGTAGATCCGCATCGCGCCCCTGTTGTCCGCGTGCTAGCCCAGGGATTGTGGCTGGCGTCGCACATTGCCGACACACCGCGCCCGCGACGTCGTCGCCCAGGTCCTAGCGCAGGCCGACCGCCCAGCACCACAGACCATAACTGGCAGATGATTCCCGAGTTCGACCGACTGCGAGACCTGCTGGTCCTATGGTTTCGCAACAACCCGCACGCGATTCCGGCCGACGGGGAGGGCCGCGCGACGGTGATCGCCAAGGCGATCGCTGAGTCGTCTCGCAACGAGGTGTACACCGTGCGTGCACTTCGCTACGAAGTCGAACGTGTGATCGGTGCAAATTTGCGCCGGTTGCGGACCCAGGAACTAGAGGTCATCCTCGCCGACGTCGTCGAACTCACCTTGGCCATCAGCCGTGCCCGCGACGAAGCTACAGAAGCATGGCGTAACGGTCTAAGCAGTTGGCGCAGCGATCCCGCGGCCTACCACGCACAGCGGCGGCTTCAGGATCCGACACTGCCGCGCCGCGCCGGGGCATGGCGGGCCCGCCGCCGACCTTGGTTTGCGATCCTCGACGCCGGAGTTCGCCAGTGCAAGGCGATGGATCAGCTATTGGCCGAGGAGACAACGCTGTTGCACCAGCTGCTAGATGCCGCCGCCAGTGTGTCCGTGGCCAGGGACGCGCAGGCGCAGGAGACATTCACCCTGGTCGCAACCGTTGGTGGTGTACTGATCGGCGTACCAGCGCTGATCATCGCGCTTTACGGTGCGGACGCGGTGCTTCCGCTCAACCTGTCGAACGCTGTCGTTCTTCTACCGGTGGGGGCGGCCGGCCTCGTGGCTGGTCTCTTGGCCGCCTTCCTTCCGGGGCGTGAGCGCGTCGGCAAGATTGGACGGTTCTCCGCGACGCTGATCGCCACAGCGGCCGCGATCATCCTTCTTGCATTGGCTGGCTCGTTGGTCAGCCCGAAAGGCTAACCCGGGACAGCTGTCGTTTCTTGTCGAGCCGGCTCGACAAGATCGTTATCCTCAATGCGAGCCAGTACATGTGGTCCGTGACAGGGGTATCTGGATTGCCGCGCGGTACGGGCTCTTCCCGACGAAACCTGACGCTAAGATCACCCATTCGATGTGCAGTCCGGCGACCCAGCGGCCTGAAAGCACCGAAGAACCTCGGCCATTTAATGCTGAAGGTCACAGTCAGGATGGCACGGGCCAGCGGCTGCCGCAGTAAATCCGGTATTTACTGCGGCAGCGTCGATGAGGACCGCCCATGGGTACCCAAGCTCTCGGCCGCGCTCCCGAACGCGTAGTTCATCACATAACGGAACCGCGTTCCGGCCCCGGCGAGTACCGCCCGTTGCAAGTACTCACAGAGACCGGAGTTCCCCATGAAGATCGATTTCAAGCGTCTGCTGGCCGGAGCGGCCACACTGGCGATAGGCATGACGGGCTGGCAGACCGGCACCGCGTCAGCGGACTCGGCCTCCTGCCTGGCCACCACCAAGGTCAACACGTTCACCGCCACCGGCAGCCCGTTCGGCGGCACCACGCTGTCGTGGAACGTCACGCCTGGATGCCCCGGCGTGGCCGTCGTCCTGCTCGGCGGCGTCGGCGAGAACGGCGGTGTCGGCGCGAACGGCAACGTGGTCAAGAATCCCGCCACCACCACGGAGTACCGGCTCTACGCCATGACCGGAACCCTGCTGACCAAGCAGCTCGGCTCCCAGGTGGTGCTGGCCGGCAAGAGCATCGGCTACAAATCGACACAGGAGGGTGACTCCGTCACCGTGGGGCCATGCGGGACGCCACCATGGAATGGCTATAACTTACAGTTTTACCCTAAGACCATTGCTGCGACGCAGCCCTGGGTCGCCCGATGGTGCCCCGCTCCTGGGTCGCCATCCGTTACCTCGGTCAGCCTCGGCTACTACGGCACAGGCGGCTACTCGGGCACAAGCTCTCAGCCTATGTGCATTCCCCAGAACACCGAAGTGCCGATCGGCACCAAGATTCTGACCCCGGGCCCGGACGGTTATCCGCGACAGGCGCCGCCGCATGACCCCGGGGAGCTGGTCACACACACCGGCGGGGGTGGACTCGATTGCGCTTCGCTGCCACCGGGCGACTGGCCGGGGCCGCGCGTCAGACTGGAGGCCAAGCTGCGTACGTCGAACGCCGCAGTGCCCGGTGAGTCCTCTCGGCCGATCAAGCACGCCAAGGTGGCCCTGTTCTATCTCGGTCCACCGGATGGGGAGGACCCCGACGCGCTGCCCGAGTGGCAGCCGGTGCGGAAGAAGGCCGGGAACACGGGAGATGCGGTGATTGCCCATACGAACGGGAATGGGGATCTGTCGCTGGACTTCAACTACCCTCAGGACCACCAGCTGGCTGACGGCAGCACGTGGTTCGGCTGTCGGCCCAGCGACCCGCCTCTAATGTTCCTGCGCTCGCATGCATGCGAGGACTCCGACATCGAATTGCGGGTCTATGGCGAGAGCGAAGACGGCTCCGTCATCGTCAAGGGGCTCGACAACGCAGTAGCCGAGTTGGATGCCATCCCCATCGGCCGCTTCTTCCAGGATCCGAGCGATCCCATCACCTACAACATCGACAATCCCGGAGGTCACGCCTATCGAGGTGCCTACAACGTCAAGGACGTTACCGCCAGCCTGCCGGACGGTCTGCGACCAGGCAATGTGGCGATCAGGCTGACAAACCAGGACGGTTCCCGCTACGACGCCGCCTCGAGGACAGTGTTACTCAGCCACGTCGACGCTCCCTTCGACAGCGTCGAACACGAGGTGGCGCACAGCTATCATCACCACCTGGCGGCCAGCTTCCCCGACATCCCCAACACGGGCTGCCAGGGGCACAGGACCCCCGATCCCAGTGACGTCTGGTGCGCGTGGACGGAAGGTCTGGCCGAGTTCCTCGCGGCTGCGGCGGTCAACGGACCCGGAAACCTGAGCCCCCCGATCACCTATCGCGCTCTAGGCTTAATCGACGTTGAAGAGTGCGGACTGCTGGCGAATGGACAAGCGGATATCGCTCGCTGCCAGCCGGGCCCGGAGGTAGAAGGCCGGATCATGGCGGCGTTGTGGGATATCTACGACGCCGCAGGCGACGAGGAGGACGAACACGGGCTTCGTGATCGTCTGGCTGAGCCACTGCAGGCAATCGCGGCCGTGGTGGCCAGCGCCGAGCCCGACACCTTCGCCGAGTTTTGGTCAGCGTGGCGCTACGGGCGGGCTATCAGCGGCCCTGGCGATGAGGACAACGAAACAATGTTCGCCAACACGCTGGTGTATTCGGCAATCGAGGATGCCGACAAGGCTCTCGGCACAGGTACCTGGAACGAGGTCGCTTGCAACAACTGCCTGGGCGGCATGTTCCTGCGCTCTGCGCCGTCCTGGGAACAGACAGCGGAAATGGCCTGGCAGCCAACCCTAAGCCCGCAGAGCGGGGTGAAGTATCACGTATGGGTGCATCTGCCCAACGACGGTAACCTGGCCGGACGAGACGGCCGCGCCGGCTATCTGGTGCCCACGAGTGCCGGCCAGCAGACGGTGACCGTCGATCAGAGTGCCAGCTCAGGTTGGGTCCGTATCACCGGTGAGGCGCTGGATCTCAGCCCTGGTCCAATCCGGCTCGTCAACGGAGACACAACTCGATTGCTGGCTGCCGATGGTCTTATCGTCGTACCAAACAATTAGTCACGCTCCTGCCCTGTCGGAACGACCCAACGCTGTTCAAGCTGCTGTCCACGGTGTACCAGGGCGTCCTGATCTGCAACCCGTCAGCTTCTGCAGCCTGTGACGGTCAGGCCCCCGACGTCGCATCCTCGGCGTCGGGGGACGGCACCATCGAGCAGGTCAAGGAGCACACAGCGTCAGTCCTCGTCGTCCCCGTCGTGGGACGCGTCGGGGTCACGAAGGTCGCGGATCGCGCCCGGAGCCAGATCCGGCAGAAGGAAACTGTAGGTCCCGTGCACGCCCAGGTGCTTGCGGACGAACGGCGACAACCGGGCCATGTCCTGCTCGCGGACCGGATAGCCCTGCGCCTTGAGCTGGGCAACGGCGGCGTCCAGGTACACCGTCGTCCACAGAACAACGCAATTCAAGACAAGTCCCAGGACACCGAGCTGGTTCTCCAGGCCGCGTTCATAGCGGTGATGGAGCTCGCCCTTCTTGCCGTGGCAGATCCTCCTGGCCAGGTCATGGCGGCCTTCTTGCAGGTTGCGGATGTGCATGATGTCGCGCCGGTAGGTCTCGTCGACGTAAATGTAGGCCAGGATGTGCAGGGACTTGAAGATCCGGCCGTAGGCGGCGATCGCCTCCCCGAGCGCGGTGGGGTGGCCGTCGCGCTGCAGCATGGTGATCACGTCGTAGGCGCGGACCGTGCCGGTGTAGATGGAGGCGACCACGCGCAGGATGTCCTCCCAGTTCCGGCGGACCTTCCGCAGGTCGATCTTGCCTCGTGCGAAGGCGCGTATCGCGGCGGCGTCCCAAGGGCAGCCGAGGAAGTCGAAGTTGAAGGCGGCGTGCATTTCGTCGGACCGGAGATAGCGGGCGAACCTGGCGGTGTCGGCCAGCCATACCTCGCCGATGAGGGCGCGGGGGGTGGGGTAGGAGTCGGCGACGGCCCGCCAGCGGGGTAGATGTCGTGGACGTCTTCCCTGTCGACGTAGGGGTGCGGGTCGGGCGGCGACGCGTGGTCGAAGTCGGGTAGCGCGGGGTCTTTGACGCACATTGTGGCGGAGTCGACGCGGATGCCGTCGACGCCGCGGTCGAACCAGAACCGGAGCACGTCCTCGAACTCGTCGTGAACCCTCGGGTGGTTCCAGTTGAGGTCGGGCTGCTGGGGGGCGAACAGGTGCAGGTACCAGGGCCGGGGAGGCCGTCGGGCTCGGTGACGCGGGTCCAGGCGGGGCCGCCGAAGATCGACTCCCAGTCGTTGGGCGGGAGTTCGCCGTGCTCGCCCCGGCCGGGCCTGAACCAGAAAAGGTCGCGGGCCGGGCCGCCGGCCAGGGCCTCGTGGAACCACTGGTGCTCGTTGGAGCAGTGGTTGGGCACGACGTCGACGATGATGCGGATGCCCCGCTCGTGCGCCTCCTCGATGAGCTTCTCGGCCTCGGCGAGGGTGCCGAACAGGGGGTCGATCTCGCGGTAGTCGGTCACGTCGTAGCCCGCGTCGGCCATCGGCGACAGGTACCAGGGGTTGAACCAGATCGCGTTGACTCCCAGCCTGCGCAGGTAGTCCAGGCGCGAGCGGACACCGGCCAGGTCACCGACGCCGTCGCCGTTGCCGTCGGCGAAGCTGCGGGGGTAGAGCTGGTAGATGGCGGCGGTGCGCCACCAGTCGCGATTGTCGACGGTCACGGGACCTGCTTTCGGGGTGAGTGAGGGTCCCGGCCGGGGACCCGTGGTGGGGTGGGGGTCCCAGGCTGGGACCCCCACCGGGTGGGTCAGAATCCGCTGTTTCCGGGACCACGGATGATCGTGTAGCCGGACGGGTTGTTGAGTCCGCCCGAGGCCGCGCCGGTCACCGTCACGTAGGTGAAGGTGGCGCTGCCCGCGGCGTTGAGGTCGATGCCGTGGGTGCCCGCACCGTTGAACGTCACGTGGTCGAGGGTCAGGTTGCTGATGGTCTTCTGCCAGCTCAGCAGCAGACCCTGGTAGGTGCTGTCGGTGACCGTCAGGTCCTTGAGCAGGACGGGCGCGGTGATGTCGCGTCCCTCGGCGTAGATCCATACGGCGCCCTGGCTGCTGTTCCAGTCGTTGTTCCAGCCCCCGGTACGGGTCAGCGTGTTGCGCTGGACCACGGTGGTCCCACTGAAGGGCAGGGCCCCGTGCCACGTGCTGACGGTGACGCCCGCGGCGGTGTAGACCGTGTCGGAGAAGAGGTTGTCCTCGATACGGTTGCCGTTGCCGCCGTAGATGGCCGAGGTGTTGGCCAGCATCGGGAGGGTGGCGGTGTTGAAGGTGAACGCGGAGTTGCTCACCGAGGCGTTCTTCGACCACATGGCCAGCGCGTCGTCGCCGGTGTTGCGGAGCACGCTCTGTTCGACGCGGGTGTTGCTGAGCGGGTCGTTGCGGTTGGCCTCTTCGGACGCGGTGTTGAGGTTGACGCCGTCGGTGGTGACGATGGCGTCGGGGTCCCGGTAGCGTACGTCGCCGGCGAAGGTGAAGTCGGCCAGCTGGACGTTGCCGCCGACCGCGTAGAAGCCGCCCCGGCCGTTGTTGCCGCGGACGGTGGTGTGCCACATGCCGGCGCCCCGGATGGTGACTCCCGCCACCTCGACCCGCGAGGTGAGGTCGAACGTGCCCGCGGGGATCCACACGCTCCTGCCCTGCGATTTCGCCGCGGCGACGGCCGCGTTGATCGCCGCCGTGTCGTCACCGGATCCGGATGTGGCGCCGTACGCGGTGATGTCCACGGAGTTGACGGGTGCGGCGAACGCCGGCGGCACGACCTCGGTGTCGGCGAGGTCGACGGTGATCGGGGTCGACGTCTCGTTCTGGAGCCGCAGGACGGTGCCCTCGGCGAGGGTCGGCAGCGTCGCGCGCACCTCGTCGAAGAAGCGGTGCGCGCCGCCGAGCGCGGGATCGTTGGGGAACGGGTAGTTCCCGTACACCCAGCTGTAGGCGGAGGTGAGGGGCAGGTCCTTGATCTTGGCGCCGCCCGCGTAGACGGCCAGCGGAGCGGTGCTGCCGGTGCCTGCGGCGTTGTCGGGGATGGAGTAGCGGACCACGATCCCGCTGGCCGGACGGGTCAGGGTGAACTGGACGTGCTTGCCCGCGTTGTCGAGCCTTACGGCACGCCGGCCCGAGGACTCCGACGCCAGCGTGCGGTAGGTGCGGTCGGGGCCGAGGACGGTGCCGTTGGTGCTGCCGTTCTCTGCCTCGTACCCGGTGTAGGGGACGGTGGCGCCGCGTTCGGCCAGGGCGGCGCCGCCGGCGACGGTGACGTTGTCCAGGGCCACGTTGCCGGTGTCGCCGGCGTCGAACTGGTAGCCGACGAGGTTCAGACCGGCGCGCAGTGCCAGGTTCCGCGACTGGGTGAGCCATCCCGATCCGGGGGGCAGGGAGATCTGGCCGGACTTGACGCCGTTGGCGTACACGCTCAGCCGCTGGGTGGCACCGGTTCCGTTGGCGTAGCGGAGGGTGACGGCGGCGGTGGCGGCGGACGGCAGGTTGACGGTGCGGATCACTCTCGCGCCGGCGGCGGTGAGGCCGGTGACGTAGCCGCTGCCGGTGTAACCCGTGGTGGCCGTGGCCACGGTCGCCCCGCCGGAGGTGAAGCCGGTCTCAAGCTCGTAGGCCGGCCCCCCGGGTGTGGGGCTGGGGCTCGGGCTGGAGGTCGAACTTCGCCCGGTTGAACGCGTCGGTCGCCGGGGGCATGCCGTTGACCGTGATGGTCACCGGGCCGGATGCGGCCGTCGGCTTGCCGGGGTTCGTCTGGCTGGAGCATGCGGTGCCGAGCAGGGCCACGCCGGTGACCAGTGTCACCCCGAGCGCCGTACCTCGCTTCATGGATGCCGTCCCTTCATGTACGCGCGCCGAAGCCCGGCCAGGGGACGTCCGAGGTCCGTGTCGGCACGGTGTTAAGTCCGTGTTGCCGCCCTGTCGCCCGAAGATTTCGAACGGGGGGACGTAGCCAGAACGGTAAAACCGCGATCAAAGCGCGTCCAGAGATTTATGCAAAAAATCGATAAAATGATCTGTTATGCTTGCATAACAGAGCAAGCCTTCGACTATCTGACGGCAGGCATGCTCGTTGAGCCACGCACGATCAGTTCGGGGTCGAACAGCATCTCCTCGCCGGAGACCGCATGCCCTTCGACCTGCGCCATCAGCGACGCGATAGCCGCCGTGCCCATCGCCTGGATGGGCTGGCGCACCGTCGTCAGAGGCGGGTCGGTCACGTTCATGTACATCGAGTCGTCGAAGCCGACCACCGACAGATCGCGCGGCACCTCCAGGCCCTGGCGGCGCGCGGCCCGGATCGCGCCGAGGGCCAGCGCGTCGCTGGCGCAGACCAGCGCGCTGACCCCTTCCGCCAGCAACCGGGTGGCCGCCACGCTCCCGCCCTCCATCGAGAAGATCGTGTGAGCCACCCGCCGACGCCAGTCCGCCTCTCCCCTGCGCTGCCAATAGGCCGCGTACGCTGCGAGTTTGCGTGCGGAAGGGACATGACCCCGCGGCCCGACCACCAGTCCGACGCGCTCGTGCCCGAGCATGACCAGGTGGGCCAGGGACTGCTCCACGGCCAGCTCGTCGTCCACGCAGACCCGGGGCACCCCGAGGTTCTCGTCGGCCGCGTTGACCAGCACGATCGGCAACCGGGTTTCCCGCAACGTACGGCAGTGCTCGGGCCCCGCGTCCGCGAAGGACGCGCCGACGAAGACGATTCCCGCCACATTGTGCGCCAGCAACATCTCGATGTAGTTCGCCTCCGACACCCCGTCGGCCGTCCGCGTGCACAACACGGTCGACAGACCTTTCTTGACCAGCGCCGACGTCAGAACCTCGGCGAACGCCGGGAAGATCGGATTCTGCAGGTCGGGCAGCACCAGGCCGACCAGGGCGGCGCCCTCGTGACGCAGACCCGACGGCCGCTCCCAGCCCAGCACGTCGAGTGCCGTCAGAACCGCCTCCCTGGTCGCCTTGGCGGTGCCCGGCCTGCCGTTCAACACCCGGCTGACGGTCGCAGTGCTGACCCCTGCGAACTTGGCCACGTCGATGATTCGCTTCGTCACCTTGTCAGCGTACAAGATGGAATGAAAATTCATCCATAGCTACGCAAAAAACTGACAACCAGGGCTTCTGGGAGCGCTCGGTGCTGGATGCAGTGATCGAGCAGAGGCCAGCCTCCTGAAGGGGGCAGGGAAAACCCTCGGTTCCGCACCGAGCGGGCACCGATGTGTCCGGCGTGGATACAGCGCATTCTCATAGCGCACGCAAATCCCGCCAATCGACACTGGAGGAGACATGGAACGCCCGGTGCACCACCACATGAACCGCGCGAGGTGACCGTCATGGAGATCGCCATCGTGATCACCCTGGCCGCGGGCGTCGTCAAGGGACTGGCCTGGCTCCAGCAGCGTCTTCGCAGGCGCAGAACGGAAGGCGGCGTCCCGCTCGGGCAGGCCAGTATCGACTCCGCCGTCCCGACCTTCCGGATCGTGTCCCTCGGACTGCAGGGCGCGGGCAAGACGCTGCTGCTGGCCAGCATGTTCCACGAACTTCAGGCGCCGACGCGGCAGAGCTACTACCTGTCCGCCGCGCCGGCCGACGTGGCCAAGCTCACCGAGTGGTTCGCCACCATGGCCGACACCACCGACCCCGGGGGCTGGCCGGCCGGGACCACGCTGAGCGAGACCCGGCGTTTCGCCTTCACCGTCAAGACCAGGACCGCGGACTCCGTGCACGACGTCCTGCGCCTGGACTACCTGGAGTACGCCGGCGAACTGCTCACCCGCACCGACCCGGCCGGAGCCGAACGGCAGGCGGAACTGTTCGCCCAGGTCCAGTCGGCCGACGCCGTGCTCGGCATCCTGGACGGCCAGCGGATCCGCCAGCACCTGGACGGCGAGGCGCGCGGCTGGGCCGAACTGGACCGGACTCTCAACATCCTCATCCCGCACATGATGAACATCACCTGCCCGATCAGCTTCGTCCTCACCAAATGGGACCTGCTGGCCGACCTGCACGAGGACGAGGACACCCGGCTGGCCCGCGTCCGTGACCTGCTGATGGCCAACGGTCAGTTCCGGGCCCTGGTGAACACGCACGGCACGCAGCGCGTGGTCCGGCTCATCCCGGTGAGCGCGGTCGGCCGGGGATTCGCCACCATCGACCAGCACGGTCACGTGGTCAAGGTCCCGAGCGCCCAGGCGCAGCCGACCTACGCCGACGTGCCCCTGTCCGCCGTGGTTCCCGACGTCTTCGACCAGGCCGAGATGCGCCTGCACGAGGAGTTCACCGCCGACCTGGACGAGGAGATCCGCCAGTGGACCCGGCGGACGCCGCTGGAGCGGCTCTCCTCGGCGGCCACGCTGGCCGGGCAGTCGGCCGGGCGGGCGCTCCTGCAGTACATCGGCACGCCCGCTGTCACCGTGATGGGCGACGTGATGATGGGCATGTTCCTGGACTCCCGCCGCCGCCGCGCCGAGACCGAGGAGGTCCAGGTCGACCGGCAGGTGAACCAGGTCGAACAGCGGGTCCAGGAGTTCCTGCACGCCCGCCGACGAGTGCTCCGCGACATGCGCGGCAAGCCTGACCAGCTCGAAGGCCGGCTTCCCAGTTCCCGTCTCACGGCTGGACTGTGATCATGGCCACCGTGACCGCGCAGGCGTGGCCCTTCCTCGTCGCTCGGGGGCGGCGCGCCGGTTACCGCACGCTGCTGATGCCCCAGCCGTTCCTCGCCGAAGGCGATGCCGCCCTGCTGGAGAACAACGTCCAGCCCAGCGGCGTACCTGACCGGCCGGAGGTCCTCAACCTCACCACCCGCATGGGGAGGGCGATCAGCGTGGTCCACGCGACCCATCGCCTGACCGCGGCCGACCTGGGCCAGGCCGATGATCCCAAGGACGAACACGGCCGCCCCCTGCAGTTGCTGTACGGCTACGTCCGCCCGCGCGGTGCCCGCGTCGAGCCTGACCCGGCGGATCTGCGTACGGCCCGGGCCACCGCCCTTGAGGTGTACCGCCGGTTCCTCGACGACGAGGCGAACTTCACCACCGGCGCGGGTCAGCCCTTCCCCCTGCGAACCAGCCTCCGGACGCCTGGAGAAAGCAGGCCCGCGCCCGGCGCCGCCCCACGCTGGCGGCCGTCCCTCCCCGTCGTCCTCGCCGCGACGCTGGCACTCCTGTGCATCGTGTTCTTGCTGCTCACGCTGACGATCCTGGGTGACACGCCGGCACCGCCCAAGCCCGGATATGTGATCGGGGCCGACACCACCCACTGCCCGACGCCGACCCCGCGCGGGAGCCCGTTCACAGCGGGGTGATCACATGCGCCGCGAGGGAGACGCCGGCGAACCGCTCCGTCGCCTCGGAACTCGTTTGAAGGTCACGGTCTGGGCGGGCTACGCGACCCATGACACCGTCCGACCGGTGAGACCAGGGCGATAGCACGTGCGCGTGGACGGGGATGCCGCTGACGCTGACCTACCACATGGTCCATTGCTGATTGGGATTTCCCAGGCAGTCCCAGAGTTGCACCCGGGTGCCGTCGGACCTGTCGGCCATGGGGAGGTCGAGGCAGCGGCCGCTCAGGTTGTGGACGAATGTGCCGTCGCCGGGTACGTGCCAGACCTGGCTTTGCGATGCGGGGTCGCAGGTGCGCTGGCGTAGCCGGGATCCGTTGCCGAGGCCTTCGACGTCCAGGCACAGGCCATCGGCGCGGAACGCCCGGCCATCGTAGTGCCAGTACTGGTTGTTGCCGCCGTTGCAGGTCCACACCTGCACGATCGCGCCGTCGGGGATGGGACTGCCGCCGGAGTTGTCGGCATCCAGGCAGGTGGCGGTCTGCCCGAAGCGTATGGTGGTGGGCCGCTTGGTCGGGGTGAGGATGATGCTCTGAGTGGAGGTCAGCTCCAGGGCGAGCTCACCGGTAGGGCGCAGACGGACCCGCTTCTCGTTGTAGGCGCCGTATCCCCACGTGTTGGAGGCCCAGACCTTGGTGCCGTCGCCTCTCAGCAGGACGAGGTTGCCGTCCGCGCCCATGGCGAGACTCTTGGCACCGGACCCGGCCGTGTGGGTGGACCAGCGGACGTTGTATCCGGGGGCGTAGAGCACCAGGTCGCCGTCGGCGCGCAGGAGCAGGTGGTAGACGCCGCCGTAGTGGAGGTCACTGGAGGTGAGGTAGTTGTAGCCGCGGGGCGGGGCGAGCAGGGCGTCGCCCGCGTACAGCGAGTCGACCGGGGTGGACGGCCGCACCGCCGGAATGCGGGCCGGGGCCAGCTCTCTGACGAGCGCGCCGGTAGTGCTGTTGGCGATGGTCAGCCTGCCGGACCTCTCGATGGTCAGCTGCGCGCCGGCGACGTGCGTGTCCGACTGCCAGGCGGTGCTGCCGTCGGGCCGGTACACCACCAGGTTGCCGTCCATCCGCATCACGACGCGGTTGCCCGGCTGGCCGGAGGTGCCGGTCGACCACCACGCGTACGGCCCGGGGCAGTCATCGGGCTGAAGGAACCCGCACGGCGCCGGACCGTACAGGACGAGGTCGCCGTTGAGCTGCATGATCAACCCATAGCGGCCGTCGTCGGAGGTCAGGTACTGGCCGGGATTGATGAACTGGTCATGGTTCATGCAGCATCGGCCGACGTGGGCGGCGTACAGGAAGGGATCCGGTCCGGGCACGGCGGCGGCCGCACCGGCCGGTACGGCCATGGCGACGGTCGCCACAAGCGCCAGCAGAATCCGCAGGAGGTGTCGCATCGGTGTCGTCGCTCTTTCGTGAGAGTCGAAGTGAGTCGACGATCTGTCGCGAGTATCCACGGATCCGGTTCATTCCTCCTGCGGCTACGTGCCGTACATCTTGGCGAGATCCCTGACGGTTTCGGCCATCAGGTCACGCAGGTCGGGCGGGTCCAAGATCTTCATCGGTCTGGTCGCCCCACCCAGCACGAGCGTGACCGCCAGGTCGGTGATGATCTTCCCGGGGTCATGCACCGCCTGGGGCTTCGGCGGTCAGGAGCTGGACCAGTGTCGCGTCGGGCACGGATCCGGCGTCGAGGAGGTCCACGCCCGCGGGCACCCGCGGCTGGTTGAAGTGGACGTAGTCGACGGTGAGCCGCAGATCGGGTTGTCCCTTCACACGTTTCTTGTTCGCGGCCATGGGGTCGGCCTGGAGCGGGCCGAAGCTGTCCCAATCGGTGTAGGCGGCGATGCCCCACTGGAGGGTGTCCGGCAGGTCCTCGCGCCGCCAGCGGGCGCCCACCCACCAGGCGCCGCCGTCCGGGCGGTAGAGAGAGATGACCGCGCCGCCGACCCGGGCCAGGACGAGGTCCACCCATTCGGTGGTCATCGGCCGCAGGCTCAGGGTGGACTTGCCGTTCTCGGTGGTCTTGATCTCGACCTCGCGCGGGCGGTTTCCGGTGCCCGTGGTGATGAACAGCCAGTTGGCGGTGTTCGGGCCGGATCCGGGGGCGAGCGGGACGCGGACCATCGGGCCGCGGAAGTCGGCCGCGGCCCGGCTGGCCGACCCGGTGGAGCTGGTGGCGGCGCAGCGCCGCGAGTTACTGCGGCGCTTGCGTGAGGCGCAGCAGGCGGCGCTGGCCGAGCCGGCGGGGTCGGGCGCCGGCCTGCTGCTGGAAGGGGTCGCGCTGCGGCTGCAAGCGGACCTGCGCTGGCTGGATGCCTGCGAGCGGGCCTGGTCCAAGGCCGATGACGAAATCGAGGGTGGATGAACGTGTCAAGTGCCGTGGTCCGGGCCTGCGGCCTGGTGAAGACGCATGGTCAGGGGCAGAGCCGGGTCCACGCGGTGGACGAGGTCGACCTGGAGGTGCCTCAGGGGCAGATGCTGGCGGTGATGGGGCCCAGCGGCTGCGGGAAATCCACGCTGCTGCACCTGCTGGGTGGCCTGGAGCGGCCCACCGATGGAGAGGTGTGGGTGGCCGGGCGGCGCATCGACACGCTGAGCGAGCGAGCTCTGGCGCGCATGCGGCGCCGGTCGGTGGGGTTCGTCTTCCAGGCCTTCCATCTGGTGGAGGAGTTGTCGGCGGCCGAGAACGTGGAGCTGCCCGCGCTGCTGGCCGGGCGCTCGCGGCGCCAGGCCAGGCGGCGCGCGAGCCTGCTGCTGGACCGGGTCGGGCTCGCCGCGCGCGCCCGGCACCTGCCGTCGCAACTGTCCGGCGGGCAGCGCCAGCGGGTCGCCGTCGCCCGCGCGCTGGTCAACGACCCGCTGGTCGTCCTGGCCGACGAGCCGACCGGCAACCTCGACACCGCGGCGACCCTCGAGGTGCTGAGGATCTTCGAGGAGCTGCGTTCCGCGGGGCAGACCCTCGTGATCGTCACTCATGACGAGCGGGTGGCGGCCACGGCGGATCGGGTGGTCTCGATGCGCGACGGGATGTTCGTCGACGACACCCGGCTGGCCGGCTCCCAGCCGCGCGGGCTCGGCGGGCTGATCGGACTGGAGGGCTGAATGGGCTCCATCGTGCTCGTCGTGCGCCTGGTGCTGGCTGACGTGCGCCGGCACAAGGTCCAGGTCGCGATCCTCCTGCTCGCGGTGACCGTGGCCACCGCCACGATGGCCCTGGGCCTGTCCCTGCGCGACGTGAGCGACACGCTGTACGAGCAGACCCGCGCGGCCACCGCCGGGCCGGACGTGGTGGCGCTCTCCGGCGACAGGGGCCCCGCCGTGACCTCGGCCCTGGCCTCGCTGGCGAAAGATCCCGAAGTCGTCGCCCACCATGGCCCCTATCGCATCGTCTACGCCGACCTCACCACGCGCGATTCCACGTCGTCCCCCGTGGTGGTGCACGGTTTCGCCGAGACGCCCGGCGCGGTCAACCGGCCGCTGGTGACCTCGGGTCAGTGGGTACGCCCCGGCGGCACGGTCCTCGAACGCGGCTTCGCCACCGCGCTGGGCGTCGGCGTCGGCGACCACGTCACCATCGCCGGCCGGTCGTACCCCGTCGTCGGGATCGCCGTCACCGCGGCCACCTCCATCTACCCCTGGGCGGCGCAGATCGGCCCGGGCGGCGGCCCCAGCGACTACAGCGGCCTGGCCTGGATGACCCGATCAGATGCCCGGACGCTGGCGTCGTCCCAGGACCTCCCGGTGACCTTGGCCCTGGACCTCAAGCTGCGCGACCCCGCCGCCACCGAGGCCTTCCGCGACGCCCACCACGTCTCCATCATCAGGATCAACTTCCACTCCTGGCAGTTCAAAGCCATCCAGGACATGGTCATCCTCCGGGACAGCCAGCCGATCCTGGTCGTCGGGAGCTGGCTGCTCAGCTTCCTGGCCATCACCGGAGTGACCGCGCTGGCCGTGGGACGCGCCGCCGAGCAGACGCGCCGGGCCGGGCTGCTCAAGGCCGTCGGCGCCGCCCCGGGTCTGATCGCCGCCGTCCTGCTCACCGAGTACCTGGCGCTGGCGCTGGCCGGCGACGCGCTGGGGCTGGTGATCGCCCGCCTGACCATGCCCGCCATCGCCAGCCCCACCGCCAGCCGGATCGGCGACGCCGCCGGGCTGACCGTCGCCACCGTTGCCACGGCGACCGTACTCGCCGTGGCGGTGGCGGTGCTGTCCACGCTGCGCCCGACGCTGCGGGCCATGCGTACGGCGACCGTCACGGCGCTGTCCGCCACCGCGTACCAGCCCCGGCACCGCCCCTGGCTCACCGCGCTGTCCGCGCTGCTGCCCACGCCGCTCCTGCTCGGGCTGCGGCTGACCGCCCGCCGGCCGGGCCGCGCCGTGCTGCAGGCGTGCTCCACCGCCACCATAGTGATCGCGATCGTCGCCCTGCTGATCCGCTATGCCCAGCGGGAGCGGGGCTACGGCCTTGATGGCTCCTCCGCCCTGCCCAACCTGCGGGGCGAGCACGACCGCCAGCTGATGCTCGCCGTCGCCATCCTGCTGATCGCGCTCGCCGTCGTGAACACCATCACGCTCACCTGGACCACTGCCATCGAGGCCCGGCCGAGCATGGCCATCGCACGTACGCTCGGCGCCACCCCGGGACAGATCTCCGCGGGGCTGTCCACCGCCCAGCTCCTGTCCAGCCTGCCCGGCGCCATCCTCGGCGTTCCCCTGGGCCTCGGCCTGTTCTCGATATTCGCTCTCGGGAAGTGGACCGTACCCCCCTCCTCCTGGCTGCTCGGCGCCGCGCTCGCGACTCTCCTGGCGACGGCTGCGCTCACCGCGCTGCCCGCACGCCTGGCGGCGCGCCAGCCCGTGGCGCAGGCCCTCAGCGCCGAAACAGCGTGATCGACGGCGGTGGTGGCGCGTCCACGCTGTCCGTGCCATGCTCACTGTTATAGAACTCTTGGATAGAGTTATAGAACGATAGGAGCATGGCATGCGAGACGTGTTGCCGTGGCGTGAGCCGGTCCCGCTGGACGGGACGATGGGCGAGCCCCGAGCGCGGGGCCGATTCGGCGAGTACGGCGGACGGTACGCGCCGGAGTCCCTGGTGGAGGCGTGCCGCGAAGTGGACGCGGAGTTCAGGGAGGCCTGGGCGGATCCGGGGTTCCGCGGCGCCCTGGCGCGGCTGCTCGCCGTGCACGCCGGGCGGCCGACCCCGCTCACCCCGGCCGGTCGGCTGTCGGAGGCGCTGGGCGTGCGGCTGTACCTCAAGCGCGAGGATCTCACCCACACCGGCTCCCACAAGATCAACAACGTGCTGGGCCAGGCCTTGCTGGCCACCCGGATGGGACGGCGCAGGCTGATCGCCGAGACGGGAGCGGGCCAGCACGGGGTGGCCACCGCGACCGCCGCCGCGCTGCTCGGGCTGGAGGCCACGGTGTTCATGGGCGAGCGCGACATCGAGCGGCAGGCGCTGAACGTCTTCCGGATGCGCATGCTGGGCGCCGAGGTGGTCCCGGTGACCACGGGCAGCCGTACCCTCAAGGACGCGACCAGCGAGGCCATGCGGCACTGGGTGGGCGCGACCGGCGACTCCCACTACTGCATCGGCTCGGTCGTCGGGCCGGATCCGTACCCATGGATGGTCAGGGAGTTCCAGCGGATCATCGGCGACGAGGCGCGCGGGCAGTGCGCCGCCGAGCTGCGGACCGGCGTCCCGGACTACGTGGTCGCGTGCGTCGGCGGCGGCTCCAACGCGGCCGGCACGTTCGCCGGATTCGCCGACACCGCGGCGCGCCTGGTCGGGGTCGAGGCGGAGGGCGGCGCCGGGGCGGCCCGCGGCCGGCTTGGCGTCCTGCACGGCTGCCGCTCGCTGTTCCTGCAGGACGGCGACGGGCAGATCACCCAGGCGCACTCCATCGCCGCCGGGCTCGACTACCCGGGAGTCGGCCCGGAGCACGCCCACCTGCGCGACCTGGGCCGGGCCCGCTACGTCACGGTGACCGACGACGAGGCGGTCGGCGCGGCGGTACGGCTGGCGCGTACCGAAGGCATCGTCCCGGCGCTCGAATCGGCGCACGCCCTCGCCTGGGTGATCCGCGCGGCGGGCGGCGGGGACCTGCCCGCGGGATCGACGGTGCTGATGACGTTGTCCGGCCGGGGCGACAAGGACGTCTCAACCCTGAAGGAGCTGCTGTGACGAGCCCTGCCCTGGCCGCGGGCGCGGTCGAACGCCACCTGCGTGCCCGCCGGGACACCGGCCGCGGCCTGCTCATGCCGTACGTCACCGGGGGGATCACGCCCGGCTGGACGGACTACCTGCGGGCGTTCGCCGCCGCCGGGGCGGACGCGATCGAGGTCGGCCTGCCCTTCTCCGACCCCACGCTGGACGGCGTCACCATCCAGCAGGCCAGCCGGACCTGGGCGTGCCGCTGGTCATCAGCACTTACTACAACCTGGTGCTGCACGACGGCCCCGAGGCGTTCTGCGCCGCGCTGCGCCGGGCCGGCGTCGGCGGCCTGATCGTGCCCGACCTGCCGGTGCACGAGGCGGACGAGCTGACGGACGTGGCCGTCGCCGCCGGGATCGAGCTGGTCCTGCTGGCGTCGCCGGCGACGCCGCAGCCGCGGCTGGCGGAGATCTCGGGCCGCAGCCGCGGATTCGTCTACGCGGTGTCGCTGATGGGCACCACCGGTGAGCGGGCCGCCCTCGCCGCTTCGGCGGCGGAGCTCACCGAGCGGATCAGGCGCGTCACCGACCGGCCGGTCTTGCTAGGATTTGGCATTTCCACCCCGGACCAGGCACGCGAAGCCCGCCGGCACGCCGACGGCGTGGTGGTCGGCGCCGCGGTCATGCGGCGGGTGCTCGACGGGGCTGGGCCGGACGACCTGCGGGCCTTCCTCGCGACCCTGCGGCAGGCCCTCGACCAGGAGTTGTGACCGACCACGATGACCCCCGACTCTGGGCACGAGGCGAGATACCGCGCCATCGCCGCCGACCTCGCCGCGAAGATCCGGTCGGGACACTACGCCCCCGGTGCGGCCCTGCCGCCGCAACGGGAGCTGAGCGCCTCCTACGGGGTGACTCTTATGACGCTGCGCCAGGCGTTGCGGGAGCTCAGCGACGAGAGGCTGATCGTGCAGCAGCCCGGCAGCGGCACGTTCGTCGCCCCGCCCCACCTGGCGTACCAGCTCGACTCGCTCCGCAGCCTGGTCGACGACCTGCGTAAACAGGGCCACGACGTGCGCACCGCGGTGGCCGGGCGGGCGGTGCGCCGCGCCCCCGCCCGGATCGCCGCGGAGCTACGGCTGCGTCCCGGCGACACCGCCCTGCGGCTGGAGCGGGTCCGCGAGTTCGCGGGACGTCCCGCCGTACACCAGGTGTCCTGGGTCCGCCGGCCGGTGGCCGACCAGATCCGCGACCGCGACTTCACCGCCGTCTCCCTCTACACGGCCCTCGCCGACGCGGGAGTGGCGGTCGCCCGGGCGTCCGAGGTGGTCCGGCCCGGTCTGCTCGACCCCGCCGCCGCCCGCCACCTCCACGAGCCGCAGGGCAGCCCGGTGCTCGTCAGCACCCGGATCACCTACACGCTCGACGCCACGCCCGTGGTGTCCGACCATGCCACCATCCTCGGCAGCATGATGGAGATCCGCACCGAACGCGCCGCCACCGGCCTCTCCCTCACCTGGGTCGCCACCTGACCGCGATTGCGCGCCCACCCAGGCTGCGGCCGGGAGACCGGGTGGCCGTGGTCGCACCCAGCGGACCGGTCTCGCCGGAACGGCTGGCGTACGGTTGCGCCCGCCTCCGCGCCGCCGGCCTGGACGTGGTCACCGGCGAGCACGTCCTCGCGCGGCATGGCCTATTCGCCGGCACCGACCAGGAGCGGGCCGCCGACCTTACCGCCGCTTGGTGCGACGAGCGGGTCCGCGCGGTGCTGTGCGCTCGTGGCGGGTACGGCGCGTTGCGAGTGCTGGATCACCTCGATCCGGAGCGGTTCGCCGCCGCCGCACCGAAGCCGCTGGTCGGCTCGAGCGACGTGACGGTGCTGCACCGCTGGCTGGCCGAGCACACCGGTACCGTCGGCCTCTACGGGCCGATGGTGGCCGGTACGGCACTGGGCACCGATCGCCTCGGCGACCGATGGGCCCAGGAGCTGATCCGGACGCTGATGTCCCCGGAAGAGACGCAGCGCCTGCACTGCCCGGCCGCGACCGAACTGGTGCCCGGACGGGCCGGCGGCCCGGTCGTCGGCGGCAACCTCAACCTGCTGGCAGCCCTGCTGGGCAGTCCCGAGGCCGGGTCGGCGGCGGGCTGCGTCGTGGTGCTGGAGGACGTCAACAAGGAACCGCACCGGCTTGACCGGCTGTTCACCCAGATGCTGCGGTCCGGCTGGTTCGACGGCGCCGTCGCGGTGGTGGCGGGGCGGTGGCAGAACTGCGGCCCGGATCCGGACGCGATCGTGCGCGAGCGTCTCGGCCCGCTGGGCATTCCGATCCTGGCCGGTTTCGACGTCGGGCACGGCCCCCGCCAGCTCACCGTCCCCCTCGGCGTCCCGGCCGTGCTGGACACGGGCAGCCGATCACTGCACTACACCGTGCCGGCCCTGAGGTGAAGGGCGACGCTCGACATTGCGCCTCCGATTTCCGGATCTTAAATATCCGAGACTAGGCCGGGCGTTTTGATAACGTGCGAAACGCAACATTTCACCGTAACGGGGCACGGCGTCGGGAGGTTGCATGGACATCGGGCTGGTGGGACTCGGGCGGATGGGGGCCGGGATCGCGCGGCACTGGCTGCGGGACGGTTACCGGGTGGTGGGCCATGACCTGGACAAGGCGGTGATGGCCGAGCTGGCGGATGACGGTCTGGAACCGGTCGAGGACCTCGCGGCCCTGATCTCCGCCCTGCCGGCACCGAGGACGGTGTGGACGATGCTGCCGGCCGGTCCGCCGACGCGGGCGGTCACCGCCTACCTCGAGGAGGCTCTCGAACCGGGAGATCTCCTGATGGATGGCGGGAACACCAACTTTCACGAGTCGGTTGAGCGGGCCGCCCGGTGCCGGGAGAAGGGCCTGCGGTTCCTCGACGTCGGCACGTCGTCGGGGCTGCTCGGCCGGGCGGAGGGGTACTGCCTGATGGTCGGCGGTGACCCCGAACTGGCGGCGGAGACGATGCCGGTCCTGCGGAGCATCGCCGCCGAGGGCGGCTGCCGGTACGTCGGCCCCTCCGGTGCCGGGCACTACGTGAAGATGATCCACAACGGCATCGAATACGGGCTGCTGGAAGCGTATGCCGAAGGCTTCGAGGTGCTCAACGCCAGCGAGTACGACCTCGACCTGCCCGCGATCGCCGAACTGTGGCGGCACAACAGCCTGGTCCAGTCCCGGCTGCTCGACTTACTCGCCAACAAGCTCGACGCCGACCCGGAACTGTCCAAGTTCTCCGACTACGTCGAGGATCTGGGGACGGGTCGCTGGGCGGTGCTGGAAGCGATCGACCGGAACGTCCCGGCCCCCGCGATGACCGCCGCCCTGCTGACGCGTCTTCGCTCCCGGCAGGAGACCTCCTTCGGCGGACAGGTCCTGTCGGCGCTGCGGGAGGAATTCGGCGGTCACGTCGTCAACCGGCCAAACGGACCGGTGGCCTGACGCCAACGCGGGCCATGGGGCTCACGCGGTTCCGGATCGGCACCGGGCTGTCGGGCCTGCCCGACCTGGAGCCTGCCGCGTTCGACCCCAGTGCGGGGGCCGCCGGCATCCGGGCCCGGCTGCTCAGCGTCGAGACGGACGGACGTTGGCAGCGCCGCTATGTGGCAGCGGAATCGGCCGGAAGCGGGTTTACGCGCCTGGCCGCGCTGCTGCCGGTGTACTGGCCGACCGGTCGTTCGTGGCCGGATCCCGCGTACGCCCCGGCCACCTGGCCGATCCCCGAGCTGTCCCCTGCCGAGGTCACACCCGACCGCTGCCTGCTCGTCGGAGGCGTGTACGACCGCCGGACAGCCCTGCACCTTCCCGACAACGGCGCCCTGGCCCGGGACGGCCTGCGCGAGGTGGCCCGGATCGCCGTGGCATCGGGTCGCTGCCTGGTCTTCCCGTTCGTCTACGCCCGGGCCCGCCGGATCCTCGACGCCGCCACCGGCGGCCGCATCCGGTGGGGCGTCCTCGAGCACGAGGCCTGCTTCCACGATGTGCTCAGGACCGAGGGCACGCAGGCCCGGGTCCGCGGCGTGCTGCGCCGCGACCGGCGGATCATCGAGCGGGCGGCGACCACCGCGTCCGTCGTGCCGTGGCAGGACGCCGCCCCGCGGACCGCCGGGCTGATCGCCGAGCACAACCGCCGGATGGGTCAGCTCGACGACCCCGAGTTCGTGCGCATGCGGTACACGCAGTGGGCGGACTGCGCGGGGGTGCGGGTGATCGTGTTCGACGCGCGTGCCGGATCCCAGCACGGCGTGCTCACGGCGCTGGTGTGGCAGGACAGCCTCGAGCTGCACGAGATCGGCCTGCCGCCGTCCGACGACCCGGCGCGGCTGGCGCTCTACCTCGACCTGATCTTCCACCGGCCTCACGCGTACGCCCGCGAGAACCGGCTGAACACCATTCGCGCGGGGACGGCCGCACGAACGCCCAAGGCATCGAGAGGGGCCGCGTTCGAGCCGCTGCACGGGGGCGTACTCGACGCCGAGAACACCGAGTGGCTCGCGCGCGGGCCCGATCTGAGGAGCACCGAATGACCCAGTCCGAGGTGGCCACCCTGATGGCCGAGATTCTGGAGACCGACGAGATCGCGGCCGATGAGAGCTTCTTCGAGGTCGGTGGCAGCTCGTTCCTGGTGCTGACACTGATCGCCCGGATCCAGGAGCGCACGGGGGTGACGCTGCGCATGATCGACATCATCCGCCGTCCCACGCCGGTCGGGGTGCACGAACTGGTGGACGGTGTCTCGTGAACTTCCCCGGCGTCTGGACCGCATTCCAGGCCCATGCCGAACGGCACCCGGACCACCCGGCGATCCGCTCCGACGCCGTAGTCGTCACCTACGGCGAACTCTCGGCTCGCGCGGCCGATCTCGGATCCCGGCTGGAGGACGCCCTCTCCCCCGGCAGTCTGGTCGCCCTCGATGCGGGAGACCCGGCTCTGGGTGC
Source organism: Acrocarpospora sp. B8E8 (assembly GCF_039871605.1). NCBI lineage: Bacteria > Bacillati > Actinomycetota > Actinomycetes > Streptosporangiales > Streptosporangiaceae > Acrocarpospora > Acrocarpospora sp. B8E8. Next base: position 30,215 of record NZ_JBDPLV010000066.1, read on the forward strand.
CCTGGCCTTCCTCGCCACCGCGCGCTCGCGGTGCGCGCTGCTGCCGCTCAACCAGGACAGTCCGGCGCGGCACCGGACGGCCGTGCTGGCGGACGCCCGGCCCGCGGCGACACTTCGCCCGGGCGGTCCCGGGCTGCTCGAGGTCGTGCTTGAACCGGCTGCGGACGGTGCCCGGCGAACCAGGTTCGACGAGGTCGCGTACCTGCTCTACACCTCCGGCTCGACCGGGAGCCCGAAAGGCGTACTGGTCTCGCACCAGGCGCTGGCCGACCGGCTCACCGGTCTGGCCGCCGTGCCGGGTCTGCGGGCGGGCCAGAGCATGCTGGCGATGACCGCGCTGTCGTTCGACATCTCGATCGCGGAGATGCTGCTGCCGTTGACCGTCGGTGGCACCGTCGTCGCGGCCCCGGAGGGGACCCGCCTCGACCCGGAGATCTTCGCGGCGGTGGTGCGCCGCCATGCCCCCGACGTCCTGCAGGCGACCCCGAGTTTCTGGCGGCTGGCGGTGGCCGCCGGCTGGGCCGGCGCACCGGGCAGCGACCTTTGGTGTGGCGGCGAGGAGCTGACCGCCGCCCTGGCCGCGCAGCTGCGCTCACGGGGTCGCCGGCTCTGGAATGTGTACGGGCCGACCGAAGCGACCATCTGGGCCTCGGCCCAGCTGGTGTCCGCCGCCGATGACGTGACCCTCGGCACCGCGTTGCCGGGCAGCGGAATGTGCCTGTCCGGTCCGGAGGGCGAGATCCTGCTGTACGGCGACGGTCTCGCCCTGGGCTACCTGAATCAGCCCGAACTGACGGCAGAACGTTTCCGGCCCCGGCAGACCGATACCGGCACCCGGCTCTGCTACCACACCGGAGATCGCGGGCGGTACCGCGCGGACGGCCGTATCGAGTTCCTGGGGCGCGACGACGGGCAGGTCAAGCTGCGCGGGCACCGGATCGAGCTGGGCGAGATCGAACGGACGCTAGAAGCGCACGAGAGCGTGTCCGAGGCGGTGGTCGTCGTCAGCGCCCGGGACGACCCGGGCCGAACGCACCTCACCGCGTTCGTCGTCGTCCGTCCTCGCCCGGACGCCGGGCTGGACGTCAGAAGCCTGCGGCTCTGGCTGGCCGAACGGTTACCCGCGGTCATGCGTCCCGCGCGCATCGAACTGATGGCCGCGTTGCCCAGGACAACCGCGGGCAAGATCGACCGCCGGGCCTTGGTCCGGTGACGATGAAACGTCCGCTGGCCGTCCTGATCGCGGAGCGGGGATCCCTGACGCCGGTGGAGATCGTCACGGCCGCCGGGGACACGCTGCCGGTCCTGTTCGTCCTCGACGAAGGGGCAGAAGGCCCCCTCCGGCTGGTCGCCGAGTCCCTGGCGCCCACCTTGTACGCCGATTTCACCGACGTCGAAGGCTGCGCGGCCGCGATCGCGGCTGCCGGGGCCGCGGCGGTGACCACGTTCACCGATCGGCTCTGCCCGCTGGCCGCGCGGATCCGACGCCGTCTGCGGCCTGCCGGCGGTCACGAACTGTGGAGCCACAAGGAGGAGCAGCGCCGACGTCTGGTCGCGGCGGGTGTCTCCCGGGTCCGGTCGACCGTGCTCGACGAGCCGGAACAGGCACGGACGCTGCTGGCCCAATGGGGCTCGGGTGTGGTGGTCAAACCGGTCAACGGGGTCGCCAGCGCCCACACCTGGTTGCTGCGCTCGCCGAAGGACGTCGACGAGTTCACTTCCGCGCTCGGTCACCGCGACGATGCCCCACCGCTGTTCGCCGAGGAGTTCATCGCCGGACTCCCCCGGGAGACGCCCCGGTTGGCCGACTACGTGTCCGTGGAGGTGATCAGGCCTGCCACCGGTACGGCACCGCGACTGGCGTTCGTCACCGACCGCGCGCCGCTGGCCGCGCCCTGCCGGGAGACCGGACTGATGTGGCCGACGTCGCTGCCGGAAACCGCGGTGGCCCGGTTGGTGGCCACGGCCAACGACGCGCTCGATGCGCTGCCGGCCGGCCCCGGCAGCTACCACGTCGAGATCAAGCCCGGGCCGGACCGAGACGAGATCATCGAGGTCAACGGGCGGCTGGGCGGTTTCGTCGCCCGCGCGGCCCGGTACGGGGCCGATCTCGACGTGGCCCGGCTCGCCCTCGACGTCGCGGCCGGCTCACCGGACCGGGCACAGCGGCTGACGATCACCTGGCGGCGGTGTGTGGCCGTCCTGCTGTTCCCGGCGCCCCAGGCCGCGCGGCGGATCAGCCGGGCTCCTGACCGCCGGATCCTGAGCCGTCGCCCGGGGGTACTGGCTGTCGATCAGGTGCGCGGCGAAGGAGAACCGTGCGCCTGGCAGCGCGGCACCGACGACGCGGTGGCAACGCTCTGGCTGGCCGGCGACAGCCATCGCGAGCTCTGGGACCGTTTCCTGGACATCGCCGAATATCTCCATACGACCTTTGCCTTCGTCGACGGCCAGCGGAAACCCGTGGCCGATCAGGGCTGGCTGCAGCGGTTGCGAGACCCAGATGCCTGACGGAACTATTCCGGAGCCGCGCACGGGCCGGTACGTGCGCCGGTACGTGCTCGGCTCGTCGGTGTCGGCGTTCGGCAATCAGATGGCAGCGGTCGCACTGCCGGTGGCGCTGGTCTGGCACGGCGCGAGTGCCGCCTCCCTCGGGGTGGTGCTCGGTGCGGCGATCCTGCCCAAGACGGTGTTCCTGCTGGCCGGTGGGGTGATCAGTGACCGCCTCGACCGCCGGGGCGTGCTGATCCTCGGTGATCTGCTGATGGCGGCCACCCAGGTCGCGACCGCCCTGCTGCTGTGGCACAGCGGCACGCGGCAGCTGCACCTGCTGGTAATCCTCCAGATCCTGTACGGCTGTGCGAACGCCCTCGCCGTGCCCGCCCTCATCGGCGTACTCCCGCAGTTGGTGCCGCTGGAGGGCCTGCAGCGGGCGAACGCCGTGCTGCGCACGGCCATGAACACGGCATCGGTGCTGGGCCCCCCGGCCGCCGCCGGTTTCGCGGCCGTGCTGAGACCGGAGTGGGCGCTGCTCGCGAACGCGGTGACGTTCATGGTGTCCGCGGTGGCGGTGTCCCGGCTGCCGAAACTGTCCTCGCCGTCCGAACGTGCATCGCTCCGGCAGGAACTGGTCGCCGGGTGGTCGGTGTTCCGTCGCACGACCTGGGTCTGGCTGATGGTCGGGTCGTTCGCGATCTACCAGGCCACCGTGCTGCCGGTGGTCTTCGTCATCGGACCTCTGGTCACCCAGGACGACGTCGGCGCGAGCGGGTGGGCCGCGGTGCTGACGGCACGCAGCGTCGGCGCCATCCTCGGCGGCGCGCTGCTCCTGCGCTGGCGGCCGCGCCGACCGGTTGCCCTGGCCTGCGCCCTGCTCCTGCTCGACCTGCCGTTCCTGCTCGGACTGAGCGCCGGGCTCGGCGTGGTGGCGTTGGTGCTCGCTTCGGTCGTGGCGACCGTGGGGCTGCTCGCGGCGGACACGCTCTGGGAATCGGCGCTGCAGGAGAACGTCGATCCCGCGTTCATCTCGAGGATCAGCTCCTACGACTGGATGGGTTCGGTGTTCTTCGCCCCGCTCGGGTACCTGGCGATCGGGGCCGTCGCGGCCGCGGCCGGGACCTCGGCGACCGTCGTCACGATCACCATCCTGCACGGCGTCATTCATCTGCTGCTCCCGCTGGCCCGCCCGATCCGGGCCGTCCAGCGCAAGCCCAGCCCGGCATCGTTGTGACGAGAGGACGATCGAACATGGACGAGTACCTGCGTTCTCGATGGCAACAGATCTCGCCCGGGGCGAGTGACGATTTCCTGGCCGGCCATGGCGGCGTGGAAGCGATGGTCGCTCTGGTGGTCCAGCTGCAGCAATCCGGCTTCCCGGTCAGCATGCGCGACCTGCTCCGGTCCCCGACCGTACCGTTGCTGGCCGGCGCGCTGCGGGAACGGGTCATCGGCGCGGCCGGGGAATATCCCGCTTTCGCCGATCTGTGGGCCGAGAGCACGTCGGTGTGGTCGTCCGCGGTCCACACTCTGGTACCGCTGGCCGCCGGTACCGGTCTCCCTCTGTTCTTCGTCCATACCGGTCTTGGGCAGGTGCGATTCATCGAACGGGCCGTGGACCATTTCCGGCGCGGACGGCCGGTGTACGGGTTCGAGGCGATCGGGCTACGTGACCGGACGCGGCCCCCGCTGTCGATGGTCGAGATCGCCGACCAGTACATCGCTCAGCTGCGCCGGGTGCAGCGGCACGGCCCGTACTCGATCGGCGGATTCTGCATGGGCAGTCATGTGGCGTTCGAGATGGCGCACCGGCTCACCGAGGCGGGGGAAGAGGTGGCCGTACTCGCCCTGATGCCCTCCGCGTTCTCGCTGGATGCAGCAGGGTTGAACTCGATCCGGCCAGGCATTCGGCAGCGACCGCCCGGAATCGGACTGTCGGACCTCTACCTCGAACGGCTCGCCTACGTGCAGCTCATGTTCGGCGACCTGGACCTGGACGCGAACCGTTCGGACGTGCTCGAGGCCTTCGAGCAGACCTTCTGGCTCGACGGGGTGAAGCCCGAGGACTTCTTCTGGCATGCGGCGGTGGCCGCGGCGGCCGCCTTCGCCCAGGAGAACTACGACCCGCGGCCGTATCCGGGGCCGGCTCTGGTCTTCCAGACGGCGCAGACCGCGGCCGGGGAGGCCGCGGACTGGTCACCGGTGGCCCCGAACGCCCGGAATTACATCTTCGACGAGCCAGACAGCTTGGCCATCATGCAGACCCCGGAATTCAGCAACGCCGTGGCCCTGCCCTAGGGCCCCTCAGCCGTTCGCTCGTGTGGCTTCCCGCAGCCTGACTGCGGTGGATCCGAGGGGGACGGCGTGGTGCACAGCGATGGCGCGTCCCGATGTGCGGCGCGCCCAGGGAGGTGCCGGGCCGGTTTCTACAGTTTCTGCCACGTCGTAGGGGGCGGCGGGCAGCGACCATTCCATCTGCTCGGAGGCTTCACGTGATCCGCAGTGTTCTCTACCTCAAGCGAATTGACATGAAGATCAAGAAAAGGGCACTCGCCCTCGGCGTCGCGGCCGGAGTCCTCGGGCTGAGCACCGCGTGTGTCGCGCCGGAATCGGGCACCACGACGACGGGCACGGCCCCCGAGGGTTCGTCGGCCGCGTCAAGCGCGGCGGGACACAAGCGGATCGCCTTCTTCGGGTTCGCCCGGGCGAACTCGTTCGCCTCGGCCACCTGGTCGGGAGTCGAGGAGTACGCCAAGGCCAACGACGCCGAGGCCGAGTTCTTCGACCCCAACTTCGACGCGCAGACCCAGGTCCAGCAGATCCAGGACGCGGTGACCTCCAAGCGCTTCGACGTGTTCATCGTGCAGGCCAACGACGGCGCGGCCGTGGTGCCCGCGGTGAAGCAGGCGCTCGCGGCGGGGATCACGGTGGTGGCCGAGTTCACCCCGGTGGGCACCCGCTACGACACCGCCGAGTCGCAGGTGCCCGGCATGATCACGCTGATAGACGTGCCGGTGGACAACGGCCGCGTGCTCGGCGAGCTCGGCGTGGCCGCCTGCGAGAGCAAGAAGCTCGACCCCTGCGAGGTCGCCTACCTGGAGGGCTTCAAGTCCCTGCCGCTGGACAACGCGCGCACCGACGCCGTGGTCCAGGCGCTTTCCGCCGGGACCGGAGTGACGGTGGCCGCCCAGGTCGAGGGCGGCTACACCAAGGAGAGCGGGCGCAAGGCGATGCAGGACGTGCTCCAGTCCCACCCCGGCGTCGACGTCGTCATCGGCTCCTCGCAGGCCATCGCGGGCGCCGAGGCCGTACTCAAGGGCAAGGACGTGCTGCTGATCGGCAACGGCAGCTCCCGCCAGGCGGTGCGGGCGGTGCAGGAGGGCCGCTGGTTCGCCACCTACTACCTGCCGGAGAAGACCGCCGGTGCCAAGGCGGCCGAACTCGGCCTCGCCAAGGCTCGCGGCCAGAACGTCGCGGCGAGCACCAGCTCGACCGCCCTCGGCCCCAACGGCGGCAAGGGCACCAAGGACGCGCTCGCCGGTGTGCAGGGCGAGTACGACGAATAGGGGTCACCCGATGTCCCAGCCGGTCAGGATCGACCTGGAAGGTTTCGGCAAGGCCTACGGTGGCGTGCCCGTGCTCCGTGACGTGTCCTTCACCCTGTACGGGGGACGGGTGCACGGGCTGCTGGGCGAGAACGGCGCGGGCAAGTCGACGTTGCTCAAGGCGGTGTGCGGGGCGGTGGCCCCGGACACCGGCCGGATACTGCTGGACGGCAGGCCGATCTCGGTCGGCTCGCCGAGGGACGCGCTGCGGCACGGATTCGCGCTGATCTCCCAGGAGCTCGCCCTGGTGCCGGCGATGACCGTGCTGGACAACGTCTACCTCGGCCGCTGGCGGAACCGGCTGGGCTGGCGGACCGCCGGGGCGGACAGCCGGAACTTCGCCCGGCTGCTGGAGCGCACCGGATTCGAGCTGGACCCGGCGGTCCTGGTCCGGGACCTGCCACTCGCGGCACAGCAGCAGGTGGAGATCCTCCGGGCGCTGGCGTCCGGCGCCTCGGTGATCGGCATGGACGAACCCACCGCGCTGCTCACCAAGACCGAGACCGACCGGCTGCTGGCCGTGGTCCGGCAGCTCGCGGCCGACGGCGCGGCGGTCGTGCTCATCTCGCACTTCCTGGACGAGCTGCTGTCCGTCTGCGACGACATCACCGTGCTCCGCGACGGCCGGCACGTGACCACCGGACCGGCCGCCGAGCAGACGCCCGACAGCCTGGTCCGGCACATGGTCGGCCGGCCGCTCGACCTGTTCTACCCGGAACCGGCCCCGGTGCCGGAGACCGCTCCGGTGCTGCTCAGCGCGCGTGACCTGCGCGGCGGCTCGGCGGTGCGCGGCGTGTCGATGGAGATAAGAGCCGGGGAGATCGTAGGGGTGGCGGGGCTGGTCGGCAGCGGCCGGTCGGAGACGCTGCGCGCGATCTTCGGCGCCGACCCGCGGGACGGCGGGGTCGTCGAAGTGGACGGTCACCCGGTGCCTGCCGGCTCCCCGTCGCGGGCCATGCGCGCCGGCCTGGCGATGGTCCCGGAGTCTCGCAAGGAGCAGGGGCTGGTGCTCGAGCGTTCGGTCCGCGAGAACATCGCGCTGGCCAGCCTGGGCGAACGGCAGCTCGCCGGCTTCGTCCGGGGCGGCTCCGAGCGGGCGGCGGCCGGATCCATGCTCCACGACCTGGACGTACGCGGCTCCGACCTGAGCGGCCCCGTCTGGACGCTGTCGGGCGGCAACCAGCAGAAGGTGCTGTTCGGCAAGTGGCTACTGGAACGGCCCAAGGTGCTGCTGGTCGACGAGCCGACCCGGGGCGTGGACGTGGCGGCCAAGAGCCAGATCCACCGGCTCCTCGTCGATCTCGCCGCGCAGGGAATGGCCGTGCTCATGGTCTCCTCGGAGGTCGAGGAAGTACTGGGTCTGGCGCACCGGGTGCTGGTGATGCGGCACGGCCGGCTCGTCGCCGAGTTCCCCCGAGGTGAGGCGACCCGAGAACAGGTGCTCGCCCTGGCGTTCGCCGACGAGGACGCCAGGCCTGACCCGATATCCAGCCCCACCGGCACGGAGGAGCGACAATGACCACCACCGCTGACGCGGAGGCCGCGCTCGACGCGGCCGGACGAGCCGGTGGCCGGGCCGCCGCCAGCAGGTTCACCAGGCTGCACGACTTCGGCATCGTGCTGACCGTGGTGGTGATCGTGGTCGCGCTGTCGCTGACCACCCAGACCTTCCTGACCACCGGCAACCTGGTCAACCTGCTCGACCAGGCGGCGGTGGTCGGGCTGCTGGCCTGTGCCGCCACCATCGTCATCATCTCGGGCGCGTTCGACCTGTCGATCACCGCCGTGCTGGCCGTGTCCGCGATCACCGCGGTGGTGGTCACCACGCACGCCGGGGTGCCGGCCGGCATGATCGCCGCGGTGCTGGCCGGCGGCGCGCTCGGCGCGCTCAACGGCCTGGTCGTGGTCACCGTCAAGGTGCACTCGTTCATCGCCACGCTCGCGCTCAGCATCATGTACCGGGGGCTCGCCGTGATCCTCACGGCGGGCGCCATCGTGTACCCGCAGGAGAGCCTGCTCCAGGCCTTCCAGGCGCTCAGCTGGCCGACCGTGCTCGGCGGGATCACCGCTTCCTCGCTGCTGTTCCTGCTGGTCGCCGGGGTCTGCTGGGTGGTGCTCGCGCGAACCACGTTCGGCCGCCGGGTCTACGCCGTCGGCGGCAGCGAGGAGGCCGCCCGGCTGTCCGGCATCCGGGTCGGCACGATCAGGATCGCGGTCTTCGCCATCAGCGGGGTGTGCGCGGCCCTGGCCGGGCTGATCCTCGCCGCTCGCGGCGGCTCCGCACAGGCCAGCATGGGCACGGGCATGGAGCTGACCGCGATCGCGGCGGCGGTGGTGGGCGGCACCAGCGTGCTCGGCGGCGAGGGCGCGATCTGGCGCGGGCTGATCGGGGTGGTGCTCATCACCTTGATCGGCAACGGATTCAACCTGCTGGGCTGGGATACCATATATCAGCAGGTCGTCCAGGGTGCGCTGATTCTCGGCGCGGTGAGCTTCGACCGGTTGCTCCGAGGTCGAAGGAGTTAGGTGGAGGGTGCGCGGATCGGGGTCCGGCTGGCCGCCGGACACGCCCACGCGGCCCTCGTCGCCGGCGGTGAGGTCCGCCAGGCCGCCGGCCGCTCCGACGACGACCGCGCGCTTTCCCGCATGCTGCGCGGCCTCGCCCAGGGGACGCCGGTCCGGTCGGTGACCTGGGACGTCTCCGCCGAGCTCGATCCCGCGAGCGCCGGTTCCCCGGTGGCCGCCGTACGGATCCTGCCCCGGATGCCGTTTCGCGGCCTCGGCAGCGGGCACCCCTCCCCCTTGCTCCGGGCGCTCGTCGGACGGCAGGCCGCGGTGATCGGAGGGCATGATCTGTTCGGAGTGGAGCTGGCCATGCTGGACATCTACGCGCTGCTTCGCGACGCGGCGGAGGCCGAGGCGCAGGGCCTGACCGCGCTGGCGCTGACGGCCACGGGGGCCCCTGGGTGTCACGACCACGAGCTGGTCGCGGGCGAGCTCATCCGCGACGCGCTCCCCCAGCTCAGGGTCTCGCTCTCGCACCAGGTCGGCGGCCTCGGCCTGCTGGACCGCGAGGCGGCGACGGTGATCAACGCCGCGCTGCTGGGCCGGGCCGAGCAGGTGGTGGAACGCTGCGGACGCGTCGCCGGCGGGCTCGGACCGCTGACGTCGTCCTGGTTCGTGGCCGGCGACGGCGGCCGGATCTCCGCCGAGCGGCTGCGGCTGCTGCCGGTGCTGGGGCTGTCGGCCACCGGAGCCGCCGCCCTGACCGGCGCCGCGCGGCTCGCCGGAGTGGACGACGCGGTCGTGGGTCTCGCCCGGCCGGACGGGCTCGCCGTGGGCCACGTCCGCGACGGCCTCCCGCACGTGGCGACGGACCTGCCCGGCCCCGGCGGGGTGCGGATGGCCGTGCCGCAGGCGGCACTGACCCCGATCTCCGGCTCCGCCGCGGCCTCGGCCGCGGCGTTCGCCCTGCTGGCCGAGCACGACCAGCACCCCGCGGTCGTCGCCGTCGCCGGGGAGGCTGCCAGCGACCAGGACGGGGCCGCGACCGACCGGGCCCGGGCCGTCGCCGCCCGGCTGCCGTCCGCGACCGTGCTGGTGGAGCCCCCTGCCGAGCTGGCCGCCATCGGCGCGGCCGGCACCGAGCCGAGCGCCTGGCTGGACACCGTGCTGTACGCCGAGACCTCCGAGGAACTCGCCCGCAAGCGGGCCGTGGTGGAGCAACGGGCGCTCACCCTGGTGGCGGAGAGCGGCGCCCGGCTCGGCAGCGAGCGCGTGGTGAGCTCCCGCGCCCTGTCGGTGTCGTTCCTCCGCAGCGGGTCCTACCGGCTGGTGGTACGCGCCGGCGGGCGAGCCGAGGACGACGCGTGACCGCCCGCACCATCACCGTGGCGGACGTCCCGGCCTTGCTGGCGGGCGCGGAGTTCTTCTCGACCAGCGCCGCGGGCGAGGGGATCGAGTTCGCGGGCGTCTGGCTGGAGGACATCCTCGCGCACACAGGGCCGGTGGAGCTCGTCGCGGCCGACGAGCTCGACCCGGACACGCCGTGCGCGGCGATCGGCGCGATGGGCTCGACGGTCGCCATGGCCGAGCTGCCGCCCTCAGGGGACGAACCCGTGGTCCTCGCCCGCAGCCTGGCCGGCCGGTTCGGTGCCCCGCTGGGCGCGGTGATGCCGCTGAACGCGGCCAGCGTCAACGCGCTGCACCCCGTGGCCGCGGCCGCGGTCCTCGGGCTGCCGCTGATCGACTGCGACGGCATGGGCCGGGTGTTCCCGCTGATCCACCAGACCACCTACGAGCTGGCCGGGGTGTCGCTGAGCCCGCTGGCCGTCGTCAGTGCCGGGCATGATTCGCTGCTGCTCGACACCGGCTCGGCCCGCGCCGAGCAGATCGCCAGGTCGATGGCGCAGGCGGCCGGCGGGTGGCTGCTGTGCGGGATGTATCCGGCCCGGGTGGGCCGCTTGCGGGAGGCCGCGATCCACGGTTCCGTGAGCCGCGTGCTCGAGGTGGGCCGGGTGTTGTGCGAGCACGCCTCGCGCGACGACCGGTCAGGGCACGGGACCGCGCGGCACGAGCGGCTGCTCCGCGAGCTGACGGCAGCCACCGGAGCGGCGGTTCTGGGCGGCGGCCGGGTGGTGGAGATCGGCCCTTCGGTCCGGCAGGCGGGAACCGTCTATCCGGGAAACCCGGTGGGCATGGTGGTGCACGATCACGACAGCGGTCGCCTGATCCGGCTGGAGGCGCACAACGAGCTGGTGCTCGCCCTGTCCGACGGCGCGCTCGCCGCCGCCGTACCGGACCTGCTCTGCCTGCTGGACCGGAGCACGCTGCGGATGACCGGGCCGGAACGGCTGACCGCCGGGGATCAGGTGGACGTGCTCTGCGTGCCGGCCGCTCCCGTCTGGCACAGCGTCGCCGGGCTCGCCCTCGGCGGTCCTGGGGCTTTCGGATTCCCCCTGCGCCATCCCCGCGAAGAGGGCCGATGAAGCGCGCCGGACGTCCCGCGGAACAGCTGACCGTGGACGAGCTCGTCAGGTACGGGCCGCTCGGCCACGCGGAGATGCTGGTCGGTGAGAACCTGACCCGGCCGGTGTCGCGGGTGGCGCTGGTCTCCGACCTGGACCAGGTCCGCCGCTGCGGGCCCGGCACCGCGGTGGTGCTCACGGGCGGGCTCGCGCTCGGGGCCTGGGCGGTCGAGTCGGCGCTCCGCCTGGCCTGGGAGCGCAGCGCCGCCTGCCTGGTGTGTCCGGCCGTCACCGGACTGACCCAGGCCTCCGCCCAGCTCGCCCGGCGGATGCGGCTTCCCGTCTTCGTCGTGACCGGGGACACCGCCGCCTGCGCGCTGGAACTGGCCGCGGCGATCGCCAGCCCCGAGGCGGCCCGGGCCCGGCTGGCGGCGCGCTGCGCGGAGCTCTTCGCCGAGCGGAGCAACGTCCGCGGCATCGTCGGGGTGATCAATTCGGAGGTTCCCGGGGTGCTGGTCGCGCTGGTCGCTCCGGACGGTCACGTGATCGCCGGTCAGGCCTCCGCCGACCGGGCCGAGCATCGGATCCGGGTGGACGTGCCGGGCCCGGACGGCCGCCGTTGGGCCGAGCTGGTGGCGGCCGTGGCCGGCCCGCCGTCGCCGACCTGGGGCGAGACCGTGCGTCTCATCCTCCGGCTGGCCCGGGCGCCGCTGGCCGCCTCGGTGGCCAGGGAACGGGTCGACGCGGTGCACGACGCCGAGCGCGGCCGGGTGGCCCTGACCGCCCTCTTCGCGGCAGCCGGGGCGGATGCCGAGCCGGCCGGTCGGGAGAATCCGGGCAACGGCGGCTGGTCCGTGCCCGAAGAGGTTCTCGGGTGGCGTGTCGAGGGACGTCACGTGGCGGTCTTCCTGCGGTCGGACACCACGCTCGACAGCGCGACCGCCAGCCCTGGCGTGGTTTCGGCCTGGCAGGAAGCCGTCCAGGAGCTGCCTCTGGTGCCCTGGGACCAGGGCTGGGCGAGCTGGTGGACAGGCGACGACATCACCGTGGAGCAGGTGGTGGGGACGCTGCGGCGTAATCTGACGCGGATGCGCTCTCCCATCCCGCTGAGCGGTGGCGTCGGCCGTGCCGCGGCGGGAGCCGAGGGGCTGCGGGAGTCGTTGTCCCAGGCCGTGCTGGCGGCCGGGGTCACGGTCAGGGACGGCCACGGGACGGTGCGCTCCTTTGACGAGCTCGGCTATCGGGTGCTGCTCGCCTCGCTGTCGCAGCCGGAGCTGGTCGGCTCCGCCCGGGTGGTGCTCGCCGACCTGCTCGCCGCGCCGGACGGGCCGGTGCTGGTGACCACGCTGGCCGCGCTGCTCGACTGCTCGGGCTCGACCAGCCAGGCCGCCGCCCAGCTCGGCGTGCATCGCAACACGGTGCTCGGCCGGGTGGAGCGAATCCGGGCGCGCGGCGTCGACCTGGACCGCCCCGACCAGCGGCTCGCCCTGCACCTGGCGTGCTACGCCCTGCTCCCCGAGATGAGCTGACCCGGTACGGCGGCCGCCGTACCGGGTGGGTGATGGCTCAGGCGGGTGCCGGGTAGAGCTCGGCCGCGCGGGCGGCGGAGACGTGGCCGTCGAGCACGTCCACCCGGACCGCGCCGGGGTCGCGCTCGGCCGGGTCGCCGAAGCCACCGCCGCCACCGGTCATGCAGCGGATCACATCACCGGCGGCCAGGCGCAGGCCGTTGCACTTGAGGATGCGCCGCTCGCCGGGACGGCCCGGGTTGAGGACGATCTCCGGTGGGATCGCGTCGTGCCCGCCGAACAGGCCCCACGCGGGGGTGAACGACCGCTCGAACCAGAGCGACACCGTGCAGTCGTGCAGCGCCGTGTACTCGCGGAGCACGCCGTTCCCGCCGCGGAAGCGGCCGGCGCCGCCGGAGTCGGGCCGGATCTCGTACCGGCTGATCCGGAACGGGTAGCGGGTCTCGAACACCTCGATCGGGATGTCCTTGAGCGAGCCGTTCACGTTGTTGATCAGAGCGGTCTCGCCGTCCGATCCGTCCCAGGCGCCCCAGCCGCCGAGGGTGGCCTCCAGGCTGACGTAGTCGCGCCTGGTCCGCGGGTCGGTTCCGGCCAGCAGCACGATCATGGAGTCGCCGTGGCTCGCGCCGGCCACCTTGTCCGGCATCGCCGGGGCGAGCGCCCTGGCCACCATGTCGATGAGCAGCCCGAGGTGGGAGAAGTACCACTGGCAGGCGGCCGGGGCCACCGCGCCGAACACCGACCCCTCGCGCACCTGGACCGTCATCGGGCGGAACGAGCCCCCGTTGCCGGGCACGTCCGGGCTGACGAGCAACTTGTAGCCGACCCGGCACGCCGACACCGTCTGGGAGGTGCCGCAGTTGATCGGCCCGGTCGCCTGGTCGGCCGACTTCGTGACGTCGAAGTCGATGTCCGAACCGCTGACCGTGATGGTGAGCCTGACCGGGATGGGGGTGTCCAGGTCGATCCCGTCGTTGTCGAGGAAGCCCTCCGCGGCGTACACCCCGTCCGGGATGGCGGCGATGACCTCCCGCTCCAGCGCCTCGGTCTGGGCGAAGATCTCGTCACGGGCGGCCCGCAGCGTGTCGAGGCCGAAGCGCCGGACGAGCTCCTCCAGCCGCGCCTGCCCCATCTTGATGGTGGCGATCATCGCGTGCATGTCGCCACTGGTCTGGTAGGGAAAGCGCACATTCGTGGCGATCGTGCTCATCACCCCGGGGACGTCGCGGCCCCCCTCGACCAGCTTCTGCGGACCCAGCCGGAGGCCCTCCTGGTAGATGTTCACCGAGTCCATGGACCCGCCGGGGTCCTTGGAGCCCACGTCGATCCAGTGCGCCCGCGTGGCGGTGAAGCCGACCAGCTCCGCGTCGACGAAGACCGGCCCGAAGATGGTGACGTCGTTGAGGTGGGTGCCGCCGAGATAGCTGTCGTTGAGTATCCAGACGTCGCCCGGCTGCCACGCCTCGCGGCCGAACTGCTCTTCGGTGGCCTTCGTGCAGGTCTCCAGGTTGCCCAGGAAGATCGGCAGACCCGCGGACTGGCCCAGCACCTGATGCCGGTCGTCCAGGAGCGCGACGACGCAGTCGCCGCACTCGTAGATGATCGGGGTGTAGGCCGATCTGATCAGGGTGGCGTTCATGTCGTCGGCGGCCGCGGAGAGCGCGTTGCGGATGATCTCCACGATGACCGGGTCGACGGTCCTGGCTTCGGTCACGACTGCTCCTGTCCTAAAGCGTCTTGCCCGCGGCCGGTACGGCGCGAACCACGAGGGAGCCGATGGGGTCCACCGACACCGAGAAGCCGGGCGGGACCACGGTGGTGGCGGTGCTCTCCACGATGATCGCCGGGCCTTCCAAGGCATGCCCGGCCGCGAGCTCCTCGCGACGGACCAGCGGCGTCGGGCGGCGCACGCCGTCGAACACGACCTCGCGCACCTCGTGCGGGAACTCCGTCCCGACGGCACGCTCGACCCGCTCGGCGGCGCCTCGGCCGAGGTCGCCGAACGCGGTGGCGCGCAGCGTGACGAACTCGATCGGCGCGCCGAGGTTCGCGTGGCCGTACCGCGACTCGTGCTGCTGCCCGAACCGCTTGGCGATGATCTCCACGAAGTCGTCCCTGGCCGGCTCGCCCGCGTCGAGGAGCGGCACCGTCAGGGTGTACTCCTGGGCGGCGTAACGGATGTCGACCGCGTGCTCCACCCGGCGGTTCTCCGCGGGGACACCCTCGTCGGCCAGCGAGGTCCGGGCGGCGTCCGCCATCGCCGCGAGCCTGGCGGCCATGTCGGCGGTGTCCAGGTCGGCGTCGAGGGAGAAGTAGGTGTCGGAGAAGTCCTTGCGGATGTCGGTCTGCAGCATGCCCCACGCGGAGAACGCGCCGGGGAAGCGCGGCACCACGATCTCGGAGATGCCGAGTTCCTGGGCGAGGAAGACCGCGTGCATCGGACCGGCCCCGCCGAACGCGACCAGGGTGAACTCGCGCGGCTCGATGCCCCGCGAGACGGTGATGGTCCTGATGGCCTGGGCCATCTTCGCGTTCGCCACATCGCAGACGCCTTCGGCCATCGCCACGGTGTCCAGGCCGAGCCCCTCGGCCAGGCCTTCGAGCGCGGTCCTCGCCGCGCCGGTGTCCAGCGTGAGCGAGCCACCGGCGAACCACTCCGGGTCGATGCGGCCCAGCACGAGGTTGGCGTCCGTCACCGTCGGCTCGGTGCCGCCGCGGCGGTAACAGGCGGGGCCCGGGTTCGCGCCCGCGGACCGGGGGCCGACCCGCAGGCCGCCCGCCTCCAGCCACGCGACCGAACCGCCGCCGGCGCCGATCGTGTGGATGTTCACGACGCTCATCAGCATCGGCAGGCCCTCGATCTTGGCCTCCGGTGAGATGTCCGGCTGCCCGTCGATGACCAGCGACACGTCGAAGGACGTGCCGCCCATGTCCACGCAGATGAGGTTCGGCCGGCCGATCGCGCGGGCCAGCTCGACCCCGCCCATGGTGCCGCCGACCGGGCCGGACAGCAGGGTCTGCAGGGGACGGCGGCGGGCCGACTCGGCGGTGAGGATGCCCCCGGACGACTGCATGACGTGCAACGGCACGGCGAGGCCCCGCTCCGTCAGGTTCGTCTCCAGCCGCTCCAGGTAGCGCCGCACCACCGGCCCGGTGTACGCCTCGACGACCGCCGACGAGGTGCGCTCGTACTCCCGCCACTCCTTGGCGGCCTCGTGCGACAGCGAGATCGTGAGAGTCTCGCCGAGCTCCTCGAACAGGATCTCGCGGGTGCGCAGCTCGTGGGCCGGGTCGAGGTAGCTGAAGAGATAGGCGACGGCGATCGCGCCGAACCCGCCGTCGCGGTAGCGCTGGGCGGCCTGCCGCACGGCCTGCTCGTCCAGCGGCGCGAGCTCGGCCCCCGCGGCGTCGAACCGGCCACCGACCTCGACGATGTCGCGCAGCGGGACCAGCGGTTCCGGCTTGCGGAAGTGCAGGTCGTACAGGCGGGTGCGGGGACCTCGGGCGATGTGGTAGGTGTCCCCGGAACCCGCGGAGGACAGCAGCAGCACCTTCACGCCGCGCCGCTCCAGGAAGGCGTTGAGCCCCTGCGTGGTGCCGTGCACCGTGAAGGAGATGTCGCCTGGGGAGTCCACCAGGGACGCGAGCGCGGTCAGCACACCCTTGGTCAGGTCCTCCGGCGTCGTGGACGACTTGCCGACCTCGTACCGGCCGGTGGCTTCGTCGTAGCCGATGACGTCGGTGAATGTGCCGCCGATGTCCATGGAGACCCGGATTCGGCTCATCAACGAGCTCCTCTCTGCAAGGTGTAGCGGTGACCGTAGCTCCGGCGAAGCCGCCCGCGATGTGCACAGCGTCCACCAGGTCGGCAGGTCACCGTGCTGGACGCCCTGCGGAGCCTGGGCGTACGGCGGGAGACTGGCCCGTAACACGGGGAGGTGGGCGATGGACGTCGTGATCGGGCCCGGCCGGGCGGACGTGCCAGAGGTGCGCGGGGTGTTCACCGAAGAGGTGGAGAGCCTGCGCGCGGCGGGTCTGCTGGCGTGGACGGGGTTCACGGCCGAGCCCGGGTCCACCGCGACGGTCCACGACGGCGGCCCGGTGCTGCTGGCCGGGCTCGGGCCGCGGGACGGCTGCGACGCCGAACGGCTGCGCACGGCCGCGGCGGCTTCGGCCGGCCTGCTGTCCGGCGACGCGGTACGGGTCGATCTGGCCGGTCGCGCCGCCGCCCGGCTCGGCGCCCGCGAGGCCGTCCGCGCGGTCGTCGCCGGTCTGGCGCTCGCGGCCGGGCGCCCGATCGGCGTGACGCTCACCGGGCTGGCCCGGCCCGAGGGCGATCCCGTCACGGCGGGACTGCTCGACGCGGAGGCCGTACTGCTGGCACGGGACCTGACCAACCGCCCGCCGAGCGAACTCGTGCCCGCGGACCTCGCCGCCGAGGCGCGGGGCATCGCCACCGAAAACGGGCTGGCCGCCCACGTCCTGGGCGAGCGGGACCTGCGCGAACTCGGCATGGGCGCATTGCTCGGCATGGGCGCGGGATCGCCGCACCCGCCGCGCCTGGTGGATCTCCGCTATGAGCCCCCGGACGCTCGGCGCAGCATCGCGCTGGTGGGCAAGGGCATCACCTTCGACTCCGGCGGCCTGTCACTCAAGTCGCCGGCGGCGATGATGAGCATGCGGTCCGACATGGCGGGCGCGGCGGTCGTGCTCGCCGTGATGTCGGTGCTGGCCAGGCGCGGGCTCCCGGTCGCGGTCCGTGGCCTGCTCCCGCTCGCGGAGAACATGATCGGCCCGAACGGCGTCCGCCCTGGCGACGTGCTGCGCGCCTGTGACGGGAGGCGGATCCAGGTGCTCGACACCGACTTCGAGGGCCGGGTGGTGCTGGCCGACGCGCTCGCCCTGGCCGCGAAGGAGCGCCCGGACGCCATCGTGGACATCGCCACGCTGACCTACCAGGTGGTGGCGGCGCTCGGACCCGACATCGGCGGGGTGCTCGGCCGCGACCGCGAGCTCACCCGGCGGGTGCTCGGAGCGGGCGCCCTGGCCGGCGAGCCGCTGTGGGCGCTGCCCTGGGCGCGGCGCTACCGGCACCAGATCACATCCGGCTACGCGGACGTACGGAACTTCCCCGAAACCGATACGGGACGCGCCATCACGGCTGCCCTGCTGCTCGGCGAGTTCGTCCCGGAGGAGATCCCGTTCGCCCATCTGGACATCACGGGACCGGCCTGGCGCGGTCCCGCCTCCGGCCACGGCGCGACCGGTTTCGGGGTGCTCACCCTCACCCGGCTGCTGGAGTCCCTGGCCGTACAGGAGTTCGCGTGACGGCGCCGCCGCCGTACGTGACGGGTGAGCAGATCCGGCGGGTGCTGCCGATGGAGCACGCGGTGATGGCGCTCGAGCAGGCCTTCCGCGCCGAGGCGGGCCGGTCGGACCCGCTCCGCACGGCCGTACCGTGGAGCCGGGGCGAGTTGCTGGTGATGCCCAGCGAGCACGGCGAGTGGGCGGGCACCAAGCTGGTCACCGTCGCCCCCGGCAACCTCGCCCGCGGGCTGGGCCGGATCAACGGCGTGTACGTGCTGTTCGAGGCCGCGACCCTCGTCCCCCGGCTGGTTCTGGACGCGGCCGGACTGACCACGCTGCGCACCGCCGCGGTCAGCGCGCTCGCCACCCGCTACCTGGCCCGCACCGACGCCAGGACCCTGGTGGTCTTCGGGACAGGACCGCAGGCCCGGGCGCACGTGCGGGCCATGCTCGGCGTCCGGCAACTGGCCGAGGTGCGCATCGTGTCCCGAGACCCCGACCGAGCCGGGAGACTGGCCGCCGAACTCGCCGTGGCGCACGGGCTGCCGGTCATCGCCGGCACCCCGGCCGACGTGGCGGCGGCCGACATCGTCTGCACCTGCACGGATTCGTCCTCCCCCGTGTTCGACGGCCGCCTCCTGTCCGACACGGCACACGTCAACGCCATCGGCAGCCACCGCCCGGAGGTCCGCGAGGTCGACGACGAGACCGTACGGCGGGCCTTCGTGGTGACCGAACACGCGGGCGCGGCCCGCCGGGAGGCCGGTGACCTGATCCTGGCGGTGCGATCCGGCGCTGCGGACGAGTCCGTCTTCCAGGTCGACCTCCACCACATCGTCACCGAACCGTGGAGCCGCCCGCACGGCCCCACGCTCTTCAAGTCGGTGGGCCTCGCCGTGGAGGACCTCGTCGTCGCCGCCGAGATCGCCGCCAAGGTACTCGCGAGCCCCTGACCTGCCCATCAGCCGGAGGGAAGGTCGACCAGTTCTGTTGGTTTCGTCCATGTCTGGGCCTCCAGAAGGTGCTCAAGGAGCCACGTAGACGACGCGGCCGATCGTCTGGCCGTCCGCCAGCCGCTGCAGGCCGGCGGCGACCGACTCGAAGCTGAGCCGCTCGCCGACCAGCGGCCGGATCAGTCCCGCCGCGGCCAGCTTCGTCAGCTCGTCGTGGGGATGGCCGGGTCGGAGACCACCGCACGTATCATCATCTGCTCCTTGGAGTTTGTTTTCGTTCTTCAGCCCGCCGCCGGGGCCGGCTCGTCGCGCAGTTCCGCGAGCCGCCGCCGGTAGCGTTCGACGTTGTCGAGCTTGATCTGCTCGTATCCCCTGATCATGTCGGGCAGTTCCGCGATCCGGACGGCCAGGTCATGGCCGTCCTGGTCGAGGGTCCGCCGCAGTTCGCCGAGGACGGCGCGGTACTCGGCGATCAGCTCGCGTTCCACGCGCCGTACTCTGGCGAGCCCGAACAGGTCCAGCCGGGTGCCGCGCAGCCGCCGGGCCGCGCGCAGCAGGGCAAGCGCCGGCCGGGCCCACGGTCCCAGGGAGATCTTGCGATCCAGCCCCATGGCCCGCAGCACCGGCGGGTGCAGCCGCCAGGCGAAGCGGGCGCCGGGACCGAACTCCGCGGTGACGCGCGCGGCGAACTCCGGATCCAGGCACAGCCGCGCGACCTCGTATTCGTCCTTGTACGCCATGAGCTTGTACAACTGGCGGGCCACCGCCTCGGTGAGCGCCCGCGCTCCCGGCGCCCGCTCCGACTCGGCCCGCCACGTCCGCTCCACCTCGGCCAGGTAGTCCTCGGCATATCGAACGTCCTGGTAGGCGATGAGATCGGCGGCCCGGCCGGCGACCAGGGCCGCGAGATCTTCTGCTGCCGTGGCGTGCACGCCGGGAGCGATCCGGGCGAGCAGGGCGCGTTCCGCGCCGGTTCCCTGCCGCTCCTCCGGTACGGCGGGCACGCCTTCCCCGGCGGTCCGGCGGCCCAGTTCGAAGGCCCGGAGGTTGCGCTCCACCGCGGCGCCGTTCAGCTTGATCGCCTCCTGGAGCGCGGTCACCGGCAGCGGGAGCGCGCCCGCCTGGTAGGCGGCGCCGAGGAGCACCACGTTGGCGCACTGGTCGTCGCTGAATTCCGCGACGGTGAGCGCTCGGGCGTCGAGGAAGACGCTCGGCTGAGGGCGGGCAGCGGTCGCGACCCGCGCGGTCAGTTCGGATATGTCGGGAAACGCCATGCCGGGATCCACGACCATCCGCCCGGTGGGCACCTGGGCGGTGGACACCACGGCGACGGTGCGCCCAGGGTGGGCGGTCGCGAGGTTCCGCTCGTCCGCCGCGACCAGGAGATCGCACCCCAGATAGAGATCGCACTCGCCTTCGGCGGCCTTGTTGGCCCTGTCGACCGGGGTCCGGGAGATCTTCAGATCGGAGACGACGGCGCCGCCCTTCTGCGACAGGCCGGTCTGGTCGAGGGTGCTGACGTACCGGCCGTCCAGCTGGGCCGCCGCCGCCACGATCTGCGCGACCGTCACCACGCCGGTGCCGCCGACGCCGGTGATCCGGATCGTGAAATCGGTCCCGTCCACACTCGGCGCCGGCTCTTCGAGCGGCCGGTCCCGGCCGGGGCCGCTGCGGGCCGGCCGTCTGCCGGGACGAACCGTCACGAACGACGGGCAGTCGCCGTCCAGGCAGGAATAGTCGGTGTTACACGACGACTGGTGGATCCGCGTCTTGCGGCCGTACTCGGTCTGCACCGGCTGCACCGACAGGCAGTTCGACTTGGCTCCGCAGTCGCCGCAACCCTCGCACACCCGTTCGTTGATGACGATCCGGGTCTGCGGCGCGGCGGCCCCGGCGCGGTTGCGGTCACGGCGTCGTTCGGCCGCGCACTGCTGGTCGTGGATGAGGACGGTCACCCCGGGCACGGCCGCGAGCGTGCGCTGAGCCTCCTCCAGCCGGTCCCGGTGCCAGACCGCGGCGCCGCGGGCCAGCCGCACCCGCCGGTACCGGCGGAGGTCCTCGGTGGTCACGATGATCCGGCGCGCCCCTTCGGCGGCCAGCAGTTCGGTCAACTCCGGCACGCTGCGCATGCCCACCGCCCGCTGGCCCCCGGTCATGGCGACGGCCGAGTTGTACAGCAGCTTGAACGTGATGTTGGCCTCCGCCGCGACGGCCGCCCGGACCGCCAGGCTGCCGGAATGGTGGAAGGTGCCGTCGCCGAGGTTCTGCACCAGGTGACCGGTGTCCACGAACGGCGCCATGCCGAGCCACTGCGCCCCCTCGCCGCCCATCTGCGTCACCCCGAGCACGTCGCCGACCTGTTCCGGCTCCATCAGCAGCACCATCGCGTGGCAGCCGATGCCGCCACCGACCAGAGTTCCCGGGGGAACCCGGGTGGACCGGTTGTGCGGGCAGCCCGAGCAGAAGTAGGGAGTGCGCGAGACCAGCGGCAACGGCCTGCCCACGGTGACCCGCTGCCGGGGCGCGCGCTCCGCGAGCCAGGCCCGCGCCTGGGGCAGGTCCAGCACGTCGGACAGCCGCGCGGCGAGGGCCGCGGTGACCGCCTCGACGTCCAGTTCGGCGTCCTGTCGCAGCAACGGGGCGCCGCTCGGGTCGTGCTTGCCGACGATCCTGGGCGCCGCGGTCCCGTAGAGCCGCTCCTTGAGGGCGGTTTCCAGGAAGGGGCGCTTCTCCTCCACGACGAGGATCTCGTCGAGGCCGCCGGCGAACTCCGCCGTGATCACGGGTTCCAGCGGGTAGATCAGGCCGAGCTTGAGCACCCGGATGCCGTGGCGGGCCAGCGCCTCGTCGTCCAGTCCAAGGCGGCGCAGCGCCTGGCACACATCGAGGTACGCCTTGCCCGCGGCCACGATGCCGAACCGGTCGGCGGGCCCGGCCGAACGCAGCACGTTGAGCCCGTTGCGGGCGGCGTACTCGCCGGCGACGCGCAGCCGGACGCCGAAGGCCGTCGCCTCAGCGGTCACGGGCACGCCGCCGACCAGCTTCGCGGTGACCTCATGCCGGTACGGACGGCCGTCGTGGCTCACCTCGGGCCGGACCGGCCGGATCCGGTCGAGGCCGACCCGCACCGTGGAACCGCCGTCGGCGATGTTGGTGACCAGCTTCATGGCCGTCCACAGGCCGCTGGCCCGCGACATCTGCACCGCGTGCAGCCCGAGGTCCAGGATGTCCTGCGAATCGCTCGGGTAGAGCGTGGGCATGCCGAGGTCGGCCAGCGCGTGCTCGGACGCGCTGGGCACCGTCGAGGACTTCGCCACCGGGTCGTCGCCTACCAGGGCCAGGGCCCCGCCCATCGGATGGGTGCCCATCAGGTTGGCGTGCCGCAGGGCGTCGGTGGCGCGGTCGAGGCCGGGCGCCTTGCCGTACCAGACGCCGAAGACGCCCGCGTGGCGCGCGTCGGGCCGGGTCGCGGCGAGCTGGCTGCCCTGTACGGCCGTCGCCGCGAGCTCCTCGTTGAGGCCGGGGCGGTGGACCAGGTCGTGTTCGGCGAGCAGGGCGGACTGCCGCGCCAGCTCGATGTCGTAACCCGCCAGCGGCGACCCCTCGTAACCGGACACGAACCCCGCCGTGCCCAGCCCACGGGCACGGTCCAGCCGCCGCTGGTCCAGCAGTAACCGGACCAGCGCCTGCGTGCCGGTCAGGTAGACGGTGCCCGCCGTCGCGGTGTATCGGTCCCGCAGGGTGTCGTTCATGGCGGCCCTCTCGAGCGTGATTGTTCCGAATAGGGAAACCTTGATTCGGATAGTGGTACGAATTGCTCGCACTGATCCTGCGGTTTTTCTGCTGAATGTCAAGACCGGGCAGCCCGCCGATAGCATGTTCCGCTATGA
The DNA here is from genome assembly GCF_039871605.1 of Acrocarpospora sp. B8E8. NCBI lineage: Bacteria > Bacillati > Actinomycetota > Actinomycetes > Streptosporangiales > Streptosporangiaceae > Acrocarpospora > Acrocarpospora sp. B8E8. Next base: position 52,962 of record NZ_JBDPLV010000066.1, read on the forward strand.
GGAACGAATCTGAGGAGACGAGCCGGGAGGAGCGCGGGCTCGGGTCGGTGGCCAACGCGCTTCGCCTGCTGGAGACCATGGCGCGAGTGCCCCAGGCCGGAGTGTCGGAACTGGCCAGGGCGCTGAACCTGTCGAAGGCGTCGGTGGACCGCCTGCTGTCCACGTTCACCCGCGCGGGGTTCGCCGAGCAGGACCCGGCCACCCGGAAGTACCGGCTGACCGTCAAGATCGTCGCACTCGCCGAGAGCGTGCGATCGCGGATCGGCCTCGTGGAGATCGCCCGGCCGCACCTGACCGGGCTGGCCGAACAGGTCCACGAGGCCGTCAACCTCGGCGTCTACCTCGACGGGGGAATGGTGTATCTCGACAGCATCCCCTCCAGGCACACCTTCCAGATCGAGGCGCGGCCCGGAGTCATGCTGCCGGCGTACTGCACCGGTGCGGGCAAGGCCATCCTGGCCTTCAGCCGGCCCGAGGTGGTCGAGTCGTACCTGGCCGGGGTGGCCCCGGTCGCGCACACGCGGTTCACCCTCACCAGCGTCTCGCTCATCCGGGAGGAGCTGGAGTCCATCCGGCGGGCCGGTTTCGCCGAGGACAAAGGGGAACTGCTGGAGGAGGCGTGCTGCGCGGCCGCGCCGGTGCCCGGCCCCGACGGCTACGCGGTGGCGGCCGTGTCCATCACCGCTCCCCGCTCCCGCTACTCCGTCAGGCGGGCCGAACTGATCTCGGCCGTCACCGCGGCGGCGGAGCGGGTCACCGCCGGTATCGCCGCCGCGGGCATCACCGCCCCGGGCCGGACGAACCCGGCGCCGCCGCTGTCGTGACGAAGATTCCGGCCTGGCGTCCCGATGATCGGGACGGCTCCATTGCCGCTTCGTGACCGGCCGATGAGGATGCGACAACCGCGCACCTGGAGGTTGTGATGAAGAAGCTGGTCATCGGGGTGCACCCGAACGAAGGCACCATGCGGGAGCCGAACCCGCATGTCCCGTGGACTCCGGAGGAGATCGCGGACGACACGGCCGCAGCCCGGGAGGCGGGGGCCGCCGTGGTGCGCTTCCACGCCCGTACGGCCACCGGCGCGGGTACCCCGGGATGCCGGAGGTGGGCAACCTTCCCCTGGCGCGCGCCCTGCTCCGCCGCGGCGTCCGGGACCTGGTACGGATCTCCGACGCCCGGATGAGCGGCACCGTCGTCCTGCACGTGTCACCGGAAGCGGCGGCCGGCGGACCACTGGCGCTGGTCCGGGACGGCGACATGATCGAACTCGACGTCGAGCACCGCCGGCTGCATCTCGACATCTCCGCGGCGGAACTCACCCGTCGCCGCCGGCAGTGGCGGCCCCCCCCCCCGCCGCGCCGCAGGGGGGCGGCTATCGGAGACTGTACGTCGACCACGAGCTCCAGGCCGACCGGGGAGCCGACTTCGACTTCCTGGTCGGCCGACGCGGGGTGCAGGTGACGGGCGACAACCACCTTGGGTAAGGGGAGACGATGACGGGTGTCGCGGTGGTGACCGGTGCGGGTTCCGGGATCGGCAGGGTGGTGAGCAGAGCGCTCCTGGAAGCCGGGTACCTGGTGGCGCTCGCCGGCCGGCGGGCGGAACCGCTCCGGCAGAGTGCCGGAGACCACCCCGGCGCCCTGGTCGTGCCCGCGGACGTGGCCGACCCGGACTCGGTGGCCGCGCTCTTCGATCGGGTACGGGACCACTGGGGCCGGCTGGACCTGCTGTTCAACAACGCCGGCACCTTCGGTCCGCGCGGCGCCGTCGACGAGATCTCGGCGACGGACTGGCGCCGCGTCGTGGACACGAACCTGACCGGCGCGTTCCTGTGCGCCCAGCACGCGTTCGCCATCATGAAACAGCAGCTACCCCAGGGCGGGCGCATCATCAACAACGGCTCCGTCTCCGCGCACACCCCTCGCCCCCGCAGCGTGGCGTACACCGCCACCAAGCACGCGCTCACCGGCCTGACGAAGTCGATCGCGCTCGACGGCCGGCCGTACCGGATCGCCTGCGGACAGATCGACATCGGCAACGCGGCCACCGAGATGACCGTCGACCTGGCCCGGCCGGACCACGGGCCCGCGCCGGAACCGACGTTCGACCCGGCCCACGTCGCGGACGCGGTGCTCCTGATGGCGAATCTTCCCCTGGACGCGAACGTGCTGTTCCTGACCATCACCGCGACGGCTATGCCATTCGTCGGCCGGGGCTGAGGCCCGGGTACCTGACGGCGAGGCCGTTCAGCGGCCGAGGCCCAGCACCGGACGCACCACCGACGCACCGCGGGCGAGGTCGCGGGAGATCCCCAAGGCGCCCGCACGCACCGCCGTGTCCACCCGCGCCAGACTGATCCGGCCGACCGGACCCGAGATCGCCAGCGCGCCGAGCACCGCGCCGTCACCGTCCTGCACCGGTGCGGCCGCCCCCACCACCCCCGCGATGGACTCCTGCCGGTCGAACGCCACCCCGGAACGGCGGATCTGCGCCAACTCGGCGAGCAGCGCCGGCGGATCGGTGATGGTGCGATCGGTCAGCCGGGGCAACACTCCGCCGAGGACTCCCCGGACCTTGTCCGCCGGGGAGAGGGCGAGCATGACCTTGCCCGCGCAACCGGCATGAGCGGGCCACCGGCCCCCGACGCGCTGCGGCAGCCGACGTCCGCGGTCTCCCCGGAATATCTCCACGTAGACGACCTCGGTCTCCTCCAGCACCGCCAGCGCCACGTTGTGCCCGGTCGCGTCGTGCGGGTTCACCATATGCGGCCGCGCCGCCTCCACCAGGCCATTCGCCCGGGGCGCCGTCTGCCCGAGCTCGAACGGCAACAGCCCGACCCGAAAGGCATTGCCCGCCTGCTCCAGCAGGCCCACCCGCACCAGCTCATGCACCGTCCGGTGCACCGTGGACTTGGGCAACCCAGTCCGCCGGGTCAGCTCCGCGATGCCCAGCGCGCCGTCTCCCTTCCGGAACTCCTTCAGCAGAACGGCCGCACGCCCGATAGCGCTGACCTCACCATCGTTCCGATGAGCGGGACTCACCCTTGCATGGTACGCATCACCGAGAGGCTGCTTTATGGCCGGTTCGGGCCGCCCAGTTCGGCGTCCAGGTCCCGGCGGCGTCGTGGCCAGTCCCTGTGGCGGCGAGGTGGGCGCGGAGGGTGGCCAGCGCTGGGTGGGGGTTGTCGCGGTGCCACAGGAGCGAGTGCGGGTAGACGGGCGTCGGGTCGGTCACCGGGATGCGGCGCAGGCCGTGGCCGGCGGGCCAGACCAGGCGGGTCTGCGCGCCCATGAAAGTGGCCAGGGCCGGGGTGTCGGCGATGGTGTCGAGAAGCGCGTCGGAGCCGAAGTTGGGGCCGGTCGCCTCGATGGTGAGGCCGAACTCGGCGACGAGATCGTCGTAGTAGGCGGCCCACTCGGTACCGGGGACGATGCCGGGCATCCAGATCCGGTGCCCGGCGAGCTGAGCGACGGTCACCGACCGGGCGCCCGTCAGCGCATGGGCGGGCCCGGTGAGGAGCTGGAGCGCCTCGTCGAGCACCCGGACGGACTCGATGCCCTCGGGAAGGGGCCGGCCCGGCACGGCGACGGCGCGGAAGGACGCGTCGATCGCACCGGACCGGATGGCGGCGACGGCGCTCTCGACATCGAACAGCATCACCACGTCGAGCTCGATCTCGGGGTGCGCGCGGTGGAAGCCGCGCATCAGGCCCGACGCCGCGCTGCGCGAGGCGAGCACGTCGACGCGCAGCGCACGGCTGCCGGCGCGCACGGACGCGACCGCGCGCTCGGCGACGCGCAGCAGCTCGCGCGCGTGCGGCAGGAACGCCTGCCCGTCAATGGTGAGCTCGGTGCCGCGCGCGGTGCGGGTGAACAGCCGCACGCCGAGGTTGCGCTCCAGCGCGGCGATGCGCTTGGAGACAGCCTGCTGGGTGACCGCCAGCTCGGCGGCGGCCTCCTGAAACTGCCCCGCGTCGGCGGCGGCCACGAAGGTCCGGACGGTGTTGAGGTCCATGCCGACACCCTATGGACACAACCGTTCGTTGTAGCTGACGGCCCTGCAGTTGTTTGATCCCCTGGTACGGCGCGCGCTTTGATGCTTGCGATCGCGGATCGGTTGTGTGGGTGAGGGGCGTCGGGCATGCGGAGCGGGCAGCGGTTGGGGCGGCGGTTCGGGTGGCTCTGGGGAGCGTACGGGACCAGCGCGCTCGGTACGTGGCTCGCCTTCGGCGCGTTCCCGCTGATCGCCATCCAGGTGTTGCAGGCCGGACCGGCCGAGGTCGCCGCGCTCTCCTGCGTGGGGGCTGTGGTGGGCGCGGCCGTGGCGGTGCCGCTCGGCCCGTGGGTGGAGTTCCGCCGCAAGCGGCCGGTGCTGATCGCGATGGACCTGGTGCGGTTCGCGGCGCTGCTGACGATCCCCGCCGCGTTCGCGCTCGGCGTGCTCACCTTCCTTCAGCTCCTGCTGGTCTCGGTCGTCGTCGCGGCGGCCGACATCACCTTCCGCGCCGCCTCCGGCGCGTACCTGAAGACGTTGCTGCGGGCCGAGGACCTGCTGGTGGCCAACGCCCGATTCGAGTCCACGGCCTGGACGACCACGATCATCGGACCGCCGCTGGGCGGCGCGGCGACCGGGCTCCTCGGTCCGGTGGCGACGGTGGTGGCCGACGCGGTCAGCTACCTGCTCTCCGCCTTGGGCATCAGCGCGATGGGCGGGCACGAGCCGCGGCCCCGGCGCCGGGAGGCCGCGCGCATGCGCGCCGGGGACCTGCTCGACGGGTGGCGATACATCCTCGCTGACGCGACGCTGCGCCGGCTGTTGTTCAACACCGCCGTGTTCAACGGCCTGGTGATGGCCACCGGGCCGCTGCTGGCCGTCCTGATGCTCGGCCAACTCGGGTTCGCACCGTGGCAGTACGGCCTCGCCTTCGCCGCGCCCGCGATCGGCGGGCTGCTCGGTTCGCGGCTGACCCGACCGCTCGTCACGTGGTTCGGGCAGCACCAGGTCCTGGTCGTGGCCGGGACGCTGCGCGCGCTCTGGCCCGTCGGCCTGGCCTTCCTGGGGCCGGGCACCGGAGGGCTGCTGCTGGTGATGGGCGTCGAGCTTGGGCTCATCTTCTGCTGCGGGGTCTTCAACCCCGTCTGCGCCACCTACCGCCTCGAGCGTACCGCGACCGACCGGGTCACCCGCATGCTGTCCGCCTGGGCGGTGACGACCAAGGCCTCGACCGCGCTCCTGACGGCCGCCTGGGGCGTGCTGGGCGCCCTGCTCGGCCCGCGTACGGCCATCGGCCTGGCCGGCGCGCTCCTGCTGGCGACCCCGCTGCTGCTCCCCCGCCGCCCGACCGCCCTTCTCTCCGAGCCGGCACCGAGCCGCGCCTGACGGCGCCAAGACCGTCACCGCGATCGGGGTGCGCCGCCCTTGTTCGGAGCGGTTCACCCGCCGCGTACAGTTCGGGGATGAGCGCGACGGGCCTACGCCGTAAGGAGCCCAGGGTGCGGTCGGGCAGTCAGCCGTTGAAGACGAGTTCGGGCTGGTCGCGGCGCTGGTGCAGGCCCCAGTACAGGGGGGCGATCTGCTCGGGAGTGGCCGCGGGGATGCCCTCGGGACCGCCGGCGCCGATCCAGGTGTTGATCGCTACGTGCGCGGCGTACACGCCACTGCCGGCCAGCTCGTTGTGCAGGTTGAGCACCCAGTTACGCAACGCCGCGGCGGCGGCGTTGACGTTGCCGAGCATGGGCACGGGGTGCACGGAGCCGCCGCCGGTGGTGAACAGCAGCGTCCCCGCACCGGCCTGCCGCATGGCGGGCAGCACCGCGCGGGCGGCGGCCAGGGCGCCATAGACGGTGTACTCGATCTGCGGCTGCAGGTTGTCCACCGTGACCTCGGTGGGGCCGGCCATGGTGAGGCCGGGTACCGGCGAGTGCGGGGCCGGGGAGTACTCCAGCACGTCCAGCCCGCCGAAGTGGTCCCCTGCCGCTTCGAGGGCGGCGGTGAGGGACGGGCGGTCCAGCACGTCCGCCGGGAACGCGGCGGCCCTGACGCCCTCTGCTTCGAGCTGGGCGACCAGCGTCTGGAGCTTCTCCTTGGTACGGGCGATGACGGCGACGTCGAAGCCGTGGCCGGCGAAGGTACGGGCGATGGCCAGGCCCAGGCCGGGACCGGCGCCGACGATGGCAATGGTGGGCACGATCAGGTGGCGGTGACCGGCACGCGCAGCGCGCCGGAGGCGGCCTGCCCGGCCAGGACGGTGCCGGCCAGGCCAAGCGCGCCCGCCTGCTGAACGGCCAGGCCCTCGGGGATGGGGGCGATGCCGTAGCCGGCGGGCACGGTGACGTACTGGGCCAGGGAACCGGTGCCCAGGAAGGGCTTCATCACCACGCCGAAGACCGCCTGACCGACCGCGAAGCCTTCGGTGCCCTCGCCGAGCGCCTCGACGGTGCCGGCGAAGTCCTTGCCCACCACCAGCGGGAAACGGTGCTCCATCATCTGCTGCAGATAGCCCGCCGCGGTGGAGGCGTCGAAGCCGTTGATCGAGGAAACGGCCACCTTCACCAGCACCTCTCCCGCCTCGGGGCGGGGGGTGGGGATCTCGGTCACGGCGGGGGTCGCAGGGACGGAGTTCAGCGTTACGGCACGCATGAGCTGCACCTTTCGAAAGTGGAACGGCCTACCCGTTTCCATCATGCAGCCTAGCAAAGAAAGTGGGTAACCCGTTCCACTTGGTAGAGTGGGCGTCATGACACCCACCGCAGAGCCCGACTCGCCCGCCGACCGGCAGCCCGAACCGGGGCTGCGCGCCGATGCCGAACGCAACCGCGAGCGCATCCTGACCGCCGCCCGCCGCCTGTACGCCAGTCACGGACTCGGCGTCTCCATGGCGTGTGTCGCCCGCGAGGCCGACGTCGGCAAAGCCACCTTGTCGCGCCGTTTCGCCACCCGCGAAGAACTCATCAACGCGGTCTTCGCCGACCGTATGGACGCCTACGCAGCCGCCGCCGCCGAAGCTCTCGCCGATCCCGACCCCTGGCGCGGCTTCACCGGCTACATCGAGGCCGTATGCGCCATGCAGGCCGCCGACCGCGGCTTCGCCGACGTGCTGACCATGACCTTCCCCGCCGCCAAAGCACTGGAAGCCCGCCGCACCGAGGCCTACAACGCGTTCCTTGAAATCATCGCCCGCGCCCAGGCCAGCGGCCACCTGCGCGACGACTTCACCTCAGAAGACCTCGTCATCCTGCTGATGGCCAACGCCGGCGTCGTCGCCGCCACCGCGGACGCCGCCCCCGGCACCTGGCGACGGCTGATGGGCCAGATGTTGCGCGCCTACGCCACCCCCGGCGCCGACCTGCCACCGCTGGAACAGGCCCCCGCACCCGCCGCTCTGTATCGAGCCATGGTCCGCCTCACCCGCCCCGCCCCTGACATTGGTGGAGCCGTCGAGCGACCGGACGGCCGTTGACGTTGCCAAGGATCATGGTGGGTGTCCCAGTGTTCATGCCCGGGGTTCGCACGCGCGCCGGTCAGCCCTTGGCCCCGCCTCGTCATCGGCGCTCTGCGGGGTGGCAGGTTTAGACGGATGAGTCAGAATTCGGGTGCGGCGGCCGAGGACGGCGCGAACACCTCCACCCCTGCTGGCACTCCGGGCACATTTCGGTCACCTCACTGGCTGCTATGCCCGCGTGTCCCGGAGGCGCTGGCCCGCTGGCAGGAGGGACGTGACCCGGCCGCACGGCGACGCTGAACTGCCCCGGCCGGAGCGGAGCGGCCGACGTCGAGATCGCCGCACAACTGTTCTGTCGGGCAATCAGCGGTAACGACTACGCGTTTCACCGGATTCGAGTGAGGGTGTCTTCCCCGCACCATGGCGGCATGCCGTTCATCACGACATCCGATCACACCCGCATCTTCTACAAGGACTACGGATCGGGCCGCCCGGTGGTGCTCACCCACGGCTGGCCGCTGAACTCCGACAGCTGGGAGGCCCAGGCCCTGTTCCTGGCCTCCCACGGCTACCGGGTCATCGCCCACGACCGGCGCGGTCACGGCCGGTCCGATGCGACCTGGCTCGGGAACGAGATGAACACCTACGCCGACGACCTGGCCGCCCTCCTCGACACCCTCGACCTGCGAGACGCCACCCTGGTGGGCTTCTCGACCGGCGGCGGTGAGGTGGCCAGATACGTCGGTCGGCACGGCACCGCCCGCGTGCGGCAGATCGTGATGGTCGCGGCCGTGCCGCCGTACATGCTGAAGGCCGAGGACAACCCCGGTGGCGTGCCGATCGAGGTGTTCGACGGCATCCGCGCCGGTTCGCTGCACGACCGTGCCCAGCTCTACCGCGACCTGGCCGACGGCCCGTTCTTCGGCGGCAACCGGCCGGGGGCCGACCCGTCGCAGGGCATGCGGGACAACTTCTGGCGGCAGGGCATGCAGGCCGACCACCGCGCCGCCTACGAATGCGTCGCCGCCTTCTCCGCCACCGACTTCCGCGCCGACCTGGACGCCATCGACGTACCGACCCTGGTCATCCACGGAGACGACGACCAGGTCGTGCCCTTCGAGATCGGTGGCAGGGCAGCTGCCGCCCGGATCAAGGACGCGGAGCTCAAGGTCTACCCGGGCGCTCCGCACGGCATCACCGACACCCACAACGAGCAGCTCGGCAACGACCTGCTCGCCTTCCTCAACGGAGACAAACTGACATGACACCCGACACGATCGTCCTCATCCACGGCTTCTGGGTCACGCCCCGGTCCTGGGAGCACTGGATCTCCCACTACGAGGCCAAGGGCTTCCGCGTGCTGGCCCCGGGCTACCCCGGCTTCGAGTTCGAGGTCGAGGCCCTGCGCGCCGACCCGCGGTGCTCGTGGTGCTCGTGGTGCAGAACTCTCTGGTGCCGCGCAGGAACTCCGTGGCGTAGGGGACGTCGCGCCAGGCCTGCAGTTCCGGCATGCGGGTGATCTCCGACTGCGCTTCGGCGGTGCCCATGGCGGTCCGGATCTGGTGGCACTCGCGCAGGAGTGCGCCACTGTGGTCCAGATCGCCCAGGATGGCGGCCTGCATCGACCAGGCGTAGAGCATCGCGTCCAGGTGGAACAGCGAACCGGTGCGCCGGGCCACGTCGGTGGCCCTGCGCATGATCGCGGTCTCCTCCTCGTCGTCCCAGAGCAGCATCGCCAGGGTGATGCTCGGCATGTACTTGGCCAGCGCGTACTCGTCGGGGGTCGCCGGGTTCAGGAAGTGGGCGACCGCCTCGCGGATGGGCGTCACGGCCGCCTCGTAGCCGTCGAGGATCAGCACGGCGAAGGCGTCCATCACCGGGTCGTGGTATCCGAGCGCCCGGGAGAACTCGGCGATCTCGGTGAGTGTGGTGTCCCGCATCATGTGCTCGGCCGTGATCGCCCACGCCGCGGCCCTCGTCAGCGCGCCATCGGAGAGGTCGGGCGCGACAGCGGCGAAGGCGCGCGCGGCGGTCACCGACATCGCCGGCGCGGCGCCATACGCCCCCGGCTCCGTGAGAGAGAGGGAGGCCATCGCCAGTGTCGTCAGCGCCCGCCCTCGGCTGACGTCGTCGAGTCCGGCGATGTCGAAGGTGTCGAGCAGCGTCTTCGCCTGCCTCGGGGCGCCCGCGGCCAGCGCCGCTTCGGCGGCGCCGACCCGCCGCCGGTCGCGGTCGCCGTCGCCGGGGCTCAATTCGGCGGCCCTGACCAGGTAGGTCACCCGCGCCGCGAAGCCGCCCCGGGCGGCCGCGCGGTCGGCCGAGCGTTCCAGCTCGGCGGCCACCGCCTCATTCAGCCCGAGGCAGGCCGAGGCGAGATGCCAGGCTCTTTTGTCGACGTCGGCGGCGATGTAGCCCAGGTCGCCGCTCGGTTCGGCGGCTGCCAGCAGCAGCCAGGTCTGGGTGCCGGGCGGCAGTTCGCGTACCCGCCGGAGGTAGTGCTCCTCCAGCCGGCCGCCGACCGGCAGCGGGTCGGGCAGCGACAACGTGCCGCTGAGCTGTCCCGTCGTCAGCTCCCGGCCCAGGTCGGTGAGGGCGAGCGGATTGCCGCCGGTCGCTGTGACGATCCGGGTCGCCACCTGGGTGTCGAGGTCGCCGTCGACCACCCGGCACAGCAGTTCCAGCGCGTCGTCCTCGCCGAGGCCGGTGACCTCGGTGACCGGGAGTCCGGAGAGGCCTTCGAGCTCTGTACGGGTGGCGAACACCAGCCCGATGCCCTCGGCGTAGGCCCGGCGGCCAACGAACGCGAGCACCCCGAGCGACTCCCCGTCGACCCACTGCGCGTCGTCGACACAGCACAACACCGGCTGCTCCGAGGCGACCTCGGTGAGCAGCGTCAGCGTGGCCATCCCGACGAGGAACCGATCGGCGGGCGGCCCTTCCTCCAGCCCGAACGCCACCCGCAGGGCCTGCCGCTGCGCGGTCACCAGCCGGTCGGCCCTCGCCAGGAACGGCACCAGCAGCCGGTGCAGCGCCCCGAACGCGAACGCCGCCTCCTCCCGCACCCCCGCCACCCGCACAGCCCGCAGCCCGTTGGCGCCGGCGACGTGGTCGAGCAGCACCGTCTTGCCGATCCCGGCATCGCCCCGCAGGACGACCACCCCACTCAGCCCGTTGCGCAGAGCCCCGGTGAAACGGTCGAGACTGGCCCGTTCCCGGGCACGGCCCACGATGCTCATAGCTGCTCATCCTGCCTGAAACAGATGTCCCTTCCAACCGGCGGAGACTTCCCTCCGTTTCTTGGACAACGCCGTCGACTACACCCCATCCCGACGATCGATACCGCCGGGTCCGGGTGACGCACCGATTCCATCCGCTGTTCGGCCGGGACTTCGAATTCGTCGCTCACCGCCACAACTGGGGTGA
>NZ_JBDPLV010000067.1:0-60570 GCF_039871605.1 Acrocarpospora sp. B8E8
GCGATTGGCGCGTTACGCCTGCTCAACTTCACCAACATCGCCGATGGAACCCGATGGGCACGCGACAACTTCGAACACCCACTGATCGCTCTCGGTCTCACGATGTGAGAACGCATTCAGCCCTGGCCGCAATCCTGATAATAACCGCCGAGCTGGTCGCCGCTCTGTCGATACCGATAGGCCTGCTGACGAGCTCGGCTCTGCTCGTGTATGCTTTCGCCCTTTCTGTTGTGCTTTGCGTGGTATTCAATCTGGCGATTATCACCATGATTCATCGAGGCAGCTCCGTGACCTGCAACTGTTTTGGACGACAGGCGTCGGAATTTTCCGCCCGGCATATCGTGCGCAATACCCTGCTTGCGGCCGCAGCTGTCGTCGGTATGCTCAGCGCCGACGTCGGGGTCAGCTCTTGGACCATGGAAACAGGAATCACCGTAGCCGCGGGATTGGTCCTGTCGTTTCTGGTCATCCTGATGGACGACCTGGTAGATCTCTTCACTTAAACGAGCAGGTCCCGCCATTTCCCGGCATGGTTTGGATGTCAGATTTCCATGAAATCAATGCGAGACAGCGTCCACACGACCGCCAGGGCATTTACCTTGGCCTGGCAGGCGAGGTCACGGCTCGTCATCCTGGCGGTGGTCATCGCCGTGACCACCGCCGCGGTACCCGTCACCGTCGCGTGGCTGACCAAATTCATTCTGGACGCCATCGTGATGAACCTGCCAGCGAGGACGCTGCTCGTTCTCGCGAGCCTGCTCGCGACGCTGGGGCTGGTCTCGAAGGCACTGGCGGAGGGTTCGCGCTACTGCCAATCAGAGTTGGACAGATTGATCGCGCTGAAGGCGCAGAGCAGGCTGTACGTCGCACTCAACCGGCTGCCCGGACTCGCGCATTTCGAAGATCCCGCCTTTCTCAACCAATTGCAGCTGGCCCAGACCATGGGCGGTCGCACCCCCAGCCAGATCCTCTCCGGGTTCCTGGCCATCGCCGGAGCGACCCTGGGCATCGCGGGTTTTGTCGGATCCCTGTTCTCCCTCAGCCCGATCATGGCCGGTGTGATCCTCATCAGTGTGGTGCCGACCCTGCTGGCGGAGATTTCACTTTCCCGGCGCCGGATCTCCATGCACATGAGACTCGGTCCCCTCCAACGACGGGAGATCTTCTACGCCCAGTTGATGACCGACGGCCAGGCCGCGAAAGAGGTCCGGCTGTTCGGCATCGGCTCCTTCCTGCATACCCGGATGGTCTCCGAGCGGCAGGCGGCGAATGCAGAGAACCGGACGTTGGATCGGCGTGATCTCGTAACCCAGCTCGCGCTTGGCGGCCTGGCGGCGCTGATCGCGGGAAGTGGTCTGGTCTGGACCATCATCCGCGCTCATGACGGTGCCCTGCTGGTCGGCGACATTGCGATGTTCATCGCCGCTGTGCGAGGGATGCAGGGTCAACTCGCCGGGCTCATCGGCCAAATGGCGCGAACCCATGAGCAGATCGCGTTGTTCAGGAGTTTCCTGGCCATCGAGAGCACAGAACCAGACCTTGTCGTGGCGCCCCACCCCGCACCTGTCCCTTCCCTGTCCCAGGGCATCAGGCTGCACGATGTCTGGTTCCGCTACAGCGAAGCTCATCCCTGGATTCTCCGTGGCGCGTGCCTCGAGATTCCGGCCGGAACGTCGATGGGGCTGGTGGGCCTGAACGGCGCGGGAAAGAGCACGATAGTGAAGCTCCTGACCCGCATGTACGACCCGAGCGCAGGGCGTATCACCTGGGACGGAATCGACCTGAGGGACTTCGAGCCAGGGGAGCTCAGAGCCAGAATAGGCGCCGTCTTCCAGGACTTCATGGCGTACGACATGTCGGCACGGGAGAACATCGCGATCGGCCGACTCGAACTCATGAAGGACACACTCGCCATCAAAACCGCCGCTCACGATGCGGGAATCGACGAAACGCTGCACTCCCTGCCCCGCGGCTACGAAACCCTCCTGACTCGACTGTTCATCGACGAGCCCGACCAGGACGGCGACACCACCGGGATATTCCTTTCCGGCGGGCAATGGCAGCGGGTGGCGCTTGCCCGCGCGATGCTCCGCCGTGACAGCGATCTCCTGATCCTCGACGAGCCGAGTTCCGGCCTCGACGCGGAAGCGGAACACGAGGTCCACACCCGCATAGCGGCCCTGCGAAACGGCCGGACAAGTGTGCTCGTCTCCCACCGACTCGGCTCCATCCGGCACGCCGACACGCTTGCCGTCCTTCAGGACTGCGTATTCGCCGAGATCGGCCGCCACGACGAACTCCTGACCCAAAACGGCCTCTACGCCCGCCTGTTCAGACTCCAGGCATCCGGCTACCGCGACCCGATCGTCACCCGCGCCTAACCCCTTCGACAGTCACCGGGAGCGCTCTGGGGCATCAGGCCAGGGACCCGGTGCGCGAGCCATAGGCCGGCCCGAACACGACCAGCAGTGCCAGATCCTCAGTGATGTCCACAAAGCGGTGCTCCTCACCTGCCGGAACGAAGATCACCGCTCCAGGGCCGACCTCCGCCTCACCACTCGCCGCCACGACCCGGGCTCGACCTGCGGTCACCACGTAGATCTCGTCCTCGGTGTGCGGACTTTGGTCGTCGACCCCGCCAACCGGGATGCAGTACGTCCCAACGGACAGGTCTGGCACCTTGTGCTGCTCAACCCAGTCGTTGGCAGCCCCGGCGACGGGCTGCGCCCACTCCCCCGCACCCTTGATGATCTGCATGGCGGCCAGCGTACCTCCCGGTTCCAGGCACCTGGAGATACGGCGGGCGACGGCCGTCCTCGGCAATACACCACCGGGCACGAACCACCGCAAGCTGTCGCTTCAGCCATCGCCAATCACATACGTCGGCTATCGTCACGCCGGTAGCGGACTATCCCGGCGGAAGGGTTCCGGCTCGATGACGCAGCGCCAGCGGGTCACGGTCGATGTCCACGTCATCCTGGAGCAGGCCGGGCACATCCTGTTGTGCCTCCGCGAGGGGACCGGCTATGCCGACGGCCTGTACTGTCTGCCCTCAGGCCACTTGGACGAGGGCGAGACCATCGTCGACTGTGCCATCCGGGAAGCCCGGGAAGAGGTCGGCAGTCACCATCGACCCGAAACACCTGCGACCCGCCACCGTCCTGCATCACCTCTCACCCGAAGGCCGCCCACGGGTGGGATTCTTCTTCGTTACGCGCACCTGGACGGGTGAACCAACCAACGCCGAACCGGGCAAATGCGCAAAAGTCGACTGGGTGCCAGCGGACTTGCTCCCGGACAACACGGTGCCCTACACCATGGCAGGCGTCGCACATTACCTGGCTGGGAAAACGGTGGGCTTGCACGGCTGGTGAGGGCCAACGCAAAAGACCCCCGGCCCCTCAACCGGATGGACTTCCTACGCAAGACGGCGATCATCACCGGGATCAGCACGAGGATGGTGTAGACGTGAGCGGCAAGAACCGGGACGGCCGGGCCCAGATCTCGCTCCTCGCCACTTCCAACGTATAGCGCGCAGGGAGGCTTGCGGCAAGACCCGGGTCTTGCCGCAGAATCGGCGGCCGGACACAGCGCCGACGAGGAAATGGGGGGCACGACGTGGGTGTGTTGTCGATGTACGGGGAACGCGGCAACCTCGAACCGCTGATGAGATTGGCGGTGCAGTTGCGGGCGTTTGACGCGGAGGTGCGGGGGTGCGCGCCGTCCGACCGGAAGCAGCGGCCGGCCGACTCGTCAGAGGGAAGCCAACCAGACATGAGGACGTGCCCAGCAAGAGGTTCGACACAGCTCGAGGCGCCGGTGATTCGATCGGCCAGTGCAGTGCGACGGAGCACGGCTGCCTCGGAGGTATCGCAATGATCGAGCAGTACGTGCTGGATCTTCAAGAGGTTGACGAGACGCAGGTCGCGGTCGTTGGCGGCAAGGCCGCGCACCTGGGCGGGCTGTCGCGGATCGAAGGCATCCCCGTGCCGGCCGGGTTTTGCGTGACGACGGCCGCCTTCCGGCGGATCATGGCGGAAGCGCCGTCGATCGACGATCGGCTCGATCAGCTGTCGCGCCTGAACCCGGATGACCGGGAGGCGATCCGCACGCTCAGCGCGGAGATCCGCCGGACCGTCGAAGGGATCGCCATCCCGGGCGATCTGGCGGCGGCGATCACCCGCGCGCTCGCCCAGCGAGGCGAGCAAGCCGCCTACGCCGTGCGATCCAGCGCGACGGCAGAGGACATGCCGACGGCCTCCTTCGCGGGCCAGCAGGACACGTACCTGAACGTCGTGGGGCCGGCGGCGATCCTCCAGCACCTCAGCCGGTGCTGGGCGTCGCTGTTCACCGAGCGGGCCGTGACCTACCGCCTGCGGAACGGCTTCGACCACCGGAAGGTCCACATGGCCGTGGTCGTGCAGCAGATGGTCTTCCCGGATGCGGCCGGCATCCTGTTCACGGCCGACCCCGTCACGGGCAACCGGAAGGTCGCCACCGTGGACGCCGGCTTCGGTCTCGGCGAGGCCCTGGTTTCCGGCCTGGTGAACCCGGACGTCTTCAAGGTGCGCGACGGCGAGGTCGTCGCCGAGGCGATCGCCGCCAAACAGCGTGCCATTTACGCCCTGCCGGCTGGCGGAACGCAGGAAGTGGCGATCGACCCGCAGCGGCAGGAGCAGCCGGCGCTGACGGATGCGCAGGTCGTGCGGCTCGTGCAACTCGGGCGGCGGATCGAAGCGCATTTCGGCCGCCCGCAGGACATCGAATGGTGCCTGGTCGACGATGACTTCCAGATCGTGCAGAGCCGGCCGATCACCACGCTGTTCCCCATCCCCGCGGCCCGCGACCGGGAGAACCACGTCTACCTCTCCGTTGGTCATCAGCAGATGATGACCGACCCCATGAAGCCACTGGGGCTGTCCATGTGGCAGCTGACGGCCATGGCGCCGATGCACGAGGCCGGCGGGAGGCTGTTCGTCGACGTCACCCGGCGCCTGGCCTCGCCCGCGAGCCGCGCCGGCCTCCTGGAGCTGGCGGGGAGGTCCGATCCGCTGATCAGGGACGCGCTGGAGACCGTCCTCGACCGCCACGACTTCGTCCCGGCGCTCCCGGACGGCGATCCCGGCGGACCGCCGGTCGGCGGCGCGTCCGCCCCGATCGAGACCGATCCGGCCATCGTCACCGAGCTGATCGACCGCAGCCAGGCGTCCATCGCCGCGCTGCGGCGCGACATCCGGACGAAGACCGGACCGGCGCTGTTCGACTTCCTGCTGGAGGCCTTCCAGGAACACAAGCGAGTCCTCAGTGATCCATTGAGCATGCAGGCGATCATGGCGGGGATGGAGGCCACCTGGTGGCTCAACGACCGGCTGCGGGAATGGCTGGGCGAGAAGAACGCGGCCGACACCCTCACGCTGTCCGCCCCCGGCAACGTCACGTCGGAGATGGGACTGGCGCTGCTCGACGTCGCGGACGTGATCCGCCCGCATCCGGAGGTGGTGGCGTTCCTGCAGGGCGTCGAGGACGACGGCTTCCTGGACGAGCTGCCGAAGTTCGCGGGCGGGACCGAAGCGCGCGACGCCATCGAGGCCTACCTCGACCGGTACGGCATGCGCTGCGTCGGCGAGATCGACATCACGAGGCCGCGTTGGCGCGAACGCCCCACCACGCTCGTGCCCGTGATCCTCGACAACGTCAGGAACTTCGAGCCGGGCGCCGCCAAGCGGCGCTTCGAGCAAGGACGGCAGAGGGCGCGGAAGAAAGCGCAGGAGGTGCTCGAACGCCTGCGGGCACTGCCGGACGGGGAGCAGAAGGCCGACGAGACCAAGCGGATGATCGACCGGGTCCGGACCTTCATCGGCTACCGGGAGTACCCGAAGTACGGCATCGTCAGCCGCTACTTCGTCTACAAGCAGGCCTTGCTGGAAGAGGCCGAGCGCCTCGTGCGGGCCAACGCGCTCCCCGAGAAGGAGGACGTCTTCTACCTCACGTTCCAGGAGCTCCACGACGTCGTGCGCACCAACCGGGTGGATGACAAGCTCATCCAGCAGCGCAAGGACGCGTTCCGGTCGTACCACGCGCTCACGCCGCCCCGGGTGCTCACATCGGACGGCGAGGTCATCGCCGGGGCGTACCGACGCGACGACGTGCCGGCCGGCGCCCTGATCGGCCTACCGGTCTCCGCCGGGACCATCGAAGGACGCGCCCGCGTCATCCTGGACATGGCCCAGGCTGATCTCGAACCGGGTGACATCCTCGTCACGGCCCACACGGACCCGAGCTGGACGCCCCTCTTCGTCGCCATCACAGGCCTGGTGACCGAGGTCGGAGGATTGATGACACACGGCGCAGTGATCGCACGGGAGTACGGCCTGCCGGCTGTCGTCAGTGTGGTGGATGCCACCCGGCTGATTCCCGATGGGCAGCGGATCCGCGTGCACGGAAGCGACGGGTACGTCGAGATTCTGCCTTGACTGACCACTCAGAAGGCAAGGGACGATCACGCCGGGGGATGTGCGCGGAGCCAGGCTGCCACTCTGCGCGCCGATGCGCGGGACAGCCACGCGTCCTGGACCACCTCGGCCAGCTCGTTCCGGGTGAGCTCGCCGATTCGACTCCCCCGCAGCAGCACCGACGGGTGACCGTCGAAGTGCGCGTTGGTAAAGAACGGCGACGCCTCGTCCTGAACCAGCGCCTGCTTGTCCGCCTCGGACGCAACCCAGAAGACGATCACATCCACATAGCGCTCCCCACTGTCAGGGTCGACTGCGTCCGGCCGTGGGTTGCGGAAGAAGATGAACGACTTCCCGCCCACTTGATAGACCGGATTGTCGCCAGTCCCGTACACGACGGTGACATGCGGCATGGACAGAGCCAGTTCGTGCACGTCCTCGACGCGGGCGGGCCAGCCTCCGTTATCGGACACAGGCCCCAGCGTAGGCGGCTCCCGGTGAAACGTCCGACCCTGCTGAACTGCGCGCGGTTCCTCAACATCACGGTCCCGTACGGCGAGCAGAGATCCCGCCGCCGGTAGCTCCCCGTGATCGACACTCCTGATATACTAATCTGAATTCATATATACGAGTGAGGAGGCTTCCATGACCAAGACCCTGATCGACCTCGATGACGAGGCCCTGGCCGAGGCCGCGAAGCTGCTCGGCACCTCTTCCAAGAAGGACACCGTCAACGCCGCCCTACGAGAGATCGTCGACCGGCGCAGACGGGCAGCGGCCATAGCTCGCATGCGTGAGATGGTGGCCGAGGGAGAGATCGACTTCTCGGTCATCGAGAAGGGTGACGGCGGACACCAGGCGGTGGCGTGACAGAGCTCTATCTCATCGACACCAGCGCCTTGGTCCGCTTCTACCGCGGTCAGGTCGGTTCGGAATGGGATCAAACGGTTTCCGCCGGGCTTGTTGGCATCTGTGAGCCGGTCAGGCAGGAGTACCTCCGAGCGGTCGGCGGCCGACCAGCCTTCTACGAGGCCGACAGCCTGCTCCAGGAGACCTTCCCGTACTACGTCATCCCTGAATCGGCGTGGGACGAGACAAGCCGACTGCAGCGCGACCTCGCCGACAAGGGGTGGCACCAATGCGCCTCTCCTGTCGATCTGCTCATGGCGGTAACAGCTCGGCATCACAAGCTCACCGTGCTACACGCAGACGCCGACTTCGACACCATCTCCCGCCTAAGCGGACAGCCAGCCCGTTGGATTAGCTGACTCGGCACACGCTGCGCCACGCCAGAGCGATACAGACACATTGTATGAGCAGGCACTGACGAACCCCTGCTTTGGCCACGGCGATCAACCCCGAATTCCGGCCGGACCGGGGAACGCGCCGGCCTCGCCTTGCTGGTCACCGCTGCCCCGGACATTCTGGAGGAGCGGCTACGCGAGCGCGGCATGCATTCCCGGTTCGAGCACGAGGGCTCCAGCCATGCCGAGACTGCCCTGTATCAGGAGACGACCGGGCCACTGACGGAGGACGGCCTCGATCTACTGGAATACACCACCGGGCACGAACCACCGCAAGCTGTCGCTTCAACCATCGCCGATCACCCGTACCAGTCCAAGGGCTTGATCACCCGCAAACCATCTCCCTGGACGTGAACTGAGGCGCTCGCCATTCATATCGCGGAGTACGGGACCGGCCAGGAAGGGCTGATCTTCACCAGCGAGCGCACGTGCGCGCTCAACACCGCATTTCCCGAGCCGAGAACGGCGAGATCCTCATCCCCGTCGAACACGTGCAGGCAATGGACACCGCGCCGAACGCAGGCTGGCGCTCCTGGCGATACGCCAGAGCGCCAGCACACCGTTGCTTCGCACCCATCGGCCGACCGACCTGCTCACGCGGGGTAGCAAGCGGCACAACCTGTGCTATCGTTGGGACTGCGGACCCGCCCCACACATGTGGACTAGCGGGTCTAGCTTTTTTGGTGCCTATGTTCTGTTCAGAGCGCCAGCGGGCCAGAGTTGACGTCGCATGTGAGCAGGTACTCGTCGTACCACTGCCAGGCAAAGCGCTTGCCGGGGTGGCACAGGAGGCTCTGATAAGCGGTCCAGGCCACCAGGTCCGCCATCTGCACCCAGGCGGAACGGTGCGCCGGTACGAACAGCGGGTCCTCAATGATATTGCGGTGAGCGAGCTTCAGTGCGCGGTGCGCGTTATAGTACCCAGTCGCGGTGCCGTCGCCATCCATGAAGATCATGCCGAACTCGCCCGCAGCGCCCACGCGGGCGTCAAGGTTCGCAACCAGTACCTCGTACACCTGGTCGCGTTCGACCTGGTACGCGCCTCCGCGCATGCTCGTGCGTCGATACGCCGTTCCGGTCTTCAGCGCGGGTGTGCTCCCGATCGCAGCGAGGGCTTCCCTCATCACGATGGACCGATTCTGCTTGCGCCGGTTCCACCCGAGGTTCGTGGAGGGGTTGCCGATTCCACGGATGAACTTCGTCGCGTGCAGTTCGTAGGCGGGCGGAATGCCGTACTGAGCGTACAGCTCCTTGCGGAGGTCGAGCCAACCGCGAAGGATGAGTCGCCAGTCCTCAATGGCACACTCGATCCAGGAGTACACAATGAAGCCAGTGCTCTCGGCGCCGGAGTCGTCGATATAGAAGAGCCGGACAGGCGCGGTGGTCATGACAGTCCTCCTCTGAACGCTGCCCGTGAGACCGCGCAGCCGACTTGATCATGTTTGCCATCGCGTCGACGCTCCGGCTCGACGGCACCTGGCAGATTCGTGTAAGATCGTTTTTACGCCCTCTGAGCGTAGAGTACCCTGCTTCGTAACGCAACCGAGGGGACAATGTCGACAAAGAGCAGCGAGGTTGGCGATATCGGTCCGTCCCAGGCATTCGCCTCTGCACTACAAGACCTTCACGCCAAGGCAGGGAAGCCGAGCGCCCGCCGGTTGGCCACGGAAATCGGCACGGTCAGCCATACAACGGTTGCCGAGGCGCTGAGTGGCCGACGTGTTCCCACATGGCCTGTCGTGGCGAGCATTGTTCGGCAACTGGGCGGGGCAGACGTCGAACCGATCTTCCGTCGGCTATGGGCGGCAGCCACTAACGAATCACCGGCGCCAACAGAACATGAACGCGAAGATAGCGCCTTCCTAGGTCGTTACCTAGAACTCGCTGCCGGCTACTACGCAATGCTGCACGGATTGGGTGTTTCCGGCTTCTACCGGGCCAGCATGGACGATATTTTCGTACCACCGAGACTTGCTGAAGGCCGGATCTCGCCCACAGGGTCCCACCCCACTTCGATCGACTTCGCAGAGTTCTCTAACAACAATATTCATCGCACGGTGCTGTTGGGGGATCCGGGTTCAGGCAAGACTACTCTATGCCACGCGCTTATGCGATACTACGCAGTCCATGATGATCTTCCAACGCCGTTCTTCATCCCTCTTCGTGAGTTCGCAGCCGAGTTTCCACCGCCTCAATCCATCATCGGATTTATCGAGAGGCGTGTGGAAGCCGTGCTTCAAATCCGTCCACCAAGGGGGATGGTGGAGAGACAGATTGCGGGCAGTCCCACGCTAGTCATATTTGACGGCCTGGACGAGGTCCTAAGCCCACCCCACCGAGCGGAGGTCGTCTCCATCATCGAACTATTCGCCAAGGAGAACCCGATCTCTCGGATTCTCGTTACCTCGCGAGTAGCTGGGTACAGCCCGTCTCAGCTTGATCCGAGTACCTATGAGACTTTTCGAATCGAAGATTTCGACGACGCGCGTGTTGCGCGGTATGTACACCGGTGGTTTGCTAGGGATGGCTCCCATTCTGGGGAAGCAGACAGACGTGCCGACGCTTTCCTCAAAGAGACCATGGATCTCTCGGGTCTGCGCAGGAATCCACTCCTTCTAACGTTTCTCTGCGAACTCTACCGCAGGACGCGAAGCATTCCTCGCGACAGGCCGCAGATCTATGGACAGCTTATGGGTCTAATGTTTCAGCAATGGGATGCAAGCCGGGGCATCGCGTGGTCCATGCAGGCTCGCCCACTTGTCGCGCCAGTACTTGGGAATCTAGCTCTCAAGATGCTGGGAGACGACAAGCACGAGTTCACCGACAGGGATTTCCTTCGTACAACTCGCAAATTCCTTGAAAGCAGGCGCGAATTCGTTGAAGCCGATCAAGCAACCCACGAAATACTGGATTTCCTCCAAAATCGGGCCTGGGTGCTTGCCAGCATAGGGATGCGGGACGACGGGCAGGAGACTTATCGGTTCGTCCATAAATCATTTATGGAGTACCTGGCCGCTCAACAGCTTGTTCGCATCAGCGGCGGACCGGAACGGTTGGCGCAGGAGCTCTTGGCTCGTGTCTCAGCGCCTCAATGGATCGCTACTGGGAAGCTCGCCATCCAGCTTGTGGATCAGAATTTTGATCGCGGTGCGGCAACAGCTATCGATTGGCTACTGAGCCATTCGGAGACGGTTGCACCAACCGAGCGAAGTCAGATTCTTCACTTCCTATCAGACACCTCCCAAGTCACAGATCTACCGAACCCTCTGAGAGGTCGAATTGCTACGGCCGTCGAGTCGACCGTGGGCGACTACTCTGACAGATTGGCCGGCCTCGATCATCCGGACGATACATCATCCCACCTCGATTCCGCTCGCTGGCCCATCAGCTCGGCCGTGCCCAAGGGCGTTGCCGATGGGCTGGCGACCGTCCAGGACCTCTTGCAGCAATCGCAATCCAATTCGGAACTGGCGCTCGTTGCTGTTACGTGGATATGGGCGACCTTTGAAGCAAGCATACGGGGCATTCTTCCGCCCCATGAGGGCCCGCTCGCGAGTCCCGTCGAAGCGGCCGGGAATCGAAAACTCATCACTCCCGAAGAAGCGCAAGTACTCACCCAAGCGCTTCAGATGCGTAACTCAATCGCACATGGCCAGAGACCGACAACAATTAGGCATGCCTCCGCCGTGGAAGTCGTAAGAGCGGTTCATAATGCCATTTCCGCAGTCTTTGAGCGAGCGCGTGAGCCGGCCCGCTGATCCCGCCACGGCTGATCCGGCCCTCCCTCGCCGAAATCCGCCTGGTCCTGGGCCGCCTCTTGATCCCCCCACCGCCATCGACCACGTCCTGGCCTGGTCGCACTTCCGACTTGTCCACCAAACCCGGGCGGCCACTACCATCGGCGAGGCGATCCCCTCCCTCAAGATCTGCGAATGTAGTACCAGATCCGTCGCCAATTGGCCGTTCACCAGGGCGTCGGACATCTTGGAGCGCTGAACGGGCGACTGAGTTTATTCTTCCCCAAATCCGTCATAATTTGCGGAACGGGCATCAGAAGGAAAAGGTGGAAAATGTTAGACTCATCCCGTGAACACGAGACGCGCGACTTAACTGAATCAGGTGGCACGACCACACGCACTCGGGCGTCAGGGTATAGAACAGTTATTTGATGATCGTCCGAATTGACAACATATACGGTTGCGGCGGGCTCGTTGGCAATCTGAATGGCCTCAAGTGGCAGGTCCTGAGATCTGGGGATCGTTACCAGAAAGGGAATAATAATAATCAATAAAAGCATATTCTTGGATCTCTCTATTCCCATTGACGCATATACGATTGCCCGACGAGCACTCATAACCGTCAAGCCATACGCGGCGAGATAAAATAGTGGCAGGAAAAGACCTCCCAATATTGATACGAGTACCAGAATCTCCCGCCCCCAGGGAGTTCGATATGCTATTCCCGCGACCAGTGCCCCCATGACGCTAAAGACGAGAGGAAATGAAATGGCAAAACTGGAGTATGCAAACGCGGGCAGGTCTATCTTATGTGCTAGGGCAAGGATTGCGTCATAGCTGCCATGCGCAAGGTAATAGATCCGAGCCAGCGCTATACCGACTGGGAACAATACTAATAGGAGCCCAATCGTCCCGCTGTGGTTTTTTAAGAAATCCGCAAGGTCAGCCTCAGTAGAGTGAGCGTTAGTTGCCGATGATTCTTCTTCGACGCGACTATGGGGAGGGCGGCGAGTGGGGGGCCTGCTCTTAGACGGAGACGCAGGCTCAAACCAATCTCTCATGCTTAGAGTGGTCCTTAGCTTTTCGGAATGATAGTCCAGCGCCCCGTGAATGTGTCCATAGCTACGCTATCGCCATGCGCGTTGGATGCGAGCCTGCCTTATTCCGGAGTCGCCTCCTTTTCTCCGGATGTCCTGATTGTGCCGTTGTGGATTCCTTGTGCCATTCCTCCACTTCCAATCGGAAATAACGGAGCGGAATGCTCACAGGCCCGTCGCCCAAACGAGGAGGTTGCTCACAGTTGCCATATACCAGTGTCCATTCACGGGCTCTCGTGACCTGTGGCGCTGGCCCGGTTTGATCACGGCAGTCTGCTCGTCGAGCATGTTGTCTCGTGCCCGAGATTCCCCCGCTCACAGCCGAACAGGGTCGTATTCCACTGCTGTGCGAAGACCAAGAGGCCCATCGCGGTGATCGCGATGGGCCCCTGATCGGCGGAGCCGCCTTGGGAATCGAACCCCAGGGTCAGTGGCGGGCGCTGAGGGGGCGCATGTCCGTCCAGACCTCTTCGATGTGGGCCAGGCATGCCTCCTTCTCGCCGGAGAAGCCCTCCGCGCGCCAGCCGTCCGGGACCGGGCGGTCGGCGGCCCAGATCGAGTACTGCTCCTCGTCGTTCAGTACGACCAGATACTCGCTCACACTTTCTCCTTCTTCTTAAAGGATCGGTTCTTCAGGGTTTCGAAGCCGATCACGTCGTCGGGTAGGGCGTCTGGGACCAGGTCGTCGAAGCGCCACAGGCCCTTGATCCATCGGGCCACGAACACGGCGGAGGCCATGATCAGGGCGAACAGTACGTACATGAAGGCGATGCCGCGGCCGTCGCCGGTGCCGATCACCGCGCCGACGGTGTCGGCCAGCAGGCCGCCGGGGGCGAACATGGGCTCAAAGAGCGCGGTGCCGTACGGGGCGACCAGGCCGTAGCCGAGGGGCAGGGTGGAGAACGCGACCAGCTGGTTGAGGGCGAAGACGCGGCCGTGGAACCGTTGGGGCACCTTGACCTGGATGATCGTGGCGTAGATGCCGTTGAGTACGGTGAGCGACAGGAACATGCCGAAGACGCCGGCGGAGATCACCAGTAGGTGTTCGTGGGAGCCGACCACGATCGCGGCGGCGGACAGGGCCACGGTGGACCAGAGTTGGCCGCGCAGTCGCAGTCGCCGGGGGCCGCCCCAGATGGTCATGATCAGGCCGCCGAGGAAGACGCCGAGGCCGCCGAAGAATGTCACCCGGCCTACGTCGGCGAGTTCGGCGAACGACAGGACCAGCGGCGAGATCAGGAGGAACAGGGGCGACATGAACAGGTTGACGACCGCGAAGAAGAGCAGCATGCGGCGGATGCCGTGGTTGCCCCAGGTGTACTTGAAGCCGTTGACCATCTCGGTCAGCATCGGCTCGCGGCGGCGCCAGGCCATCGTCTTCGGGAAGCGGACCAGCAGTACGGTGATGATCGCGACCGAGTAGCTGATCACGTCGATGAGCAGGATGCCGCCGAGGCCGATGACCGCCATCAGACCGGCGGCGATGAGCGGCACCACCAGCAGCGCGATGCCGTTGACCATGCCCATCAGGCCGTTGGCGTGCCCGAGGAATCGTTTCGGGACGAGCTGCGGGATCGCCGATCCATACGCGATGCGCTGGAAGGTGAGCGCGATCGACAGGCTGACCAGGAGCGGGTAGATGTGCCAGACCTGGAGGTTGCCGGTCCAGGTCAGGATCCCGAGGGCGAGCTGGGTGGCGCCCGCCGCGATGTCGCTGAACAGGATGACCTTGCGGCGGTCGAAGCGGTCGGCCACCGTTCCGGCCAGGGGGGCCGCGAGCATGCCGGGGACCAGGGCCAGGACGGAGAAGAGGGCGAAGTTGGCGAGGGAGCCGGTGGTGAGCAGGATCCACAGCGGCAGGGCGAACTCGGTCAGCGCGGAGCCGGTGATCGAGACGAGCTGTCCGGCGGCCAGCGCGGCGAAGCGGCGCATGCTGGGCTTGGGCCCGATCCGCACGTCCTGCTCGGCGCCCCGGCGGGAGACGCCCTGCAGCCACCAGGTCTCCTCGCCGGTGGTGCGTTCGAGGGCGGCGGTGTCCTCGTCGAGGATGGCCCGGTGGGTGCCGGTGACGATGTCCGCCAGCTCCTCCGCCCGATATTTCATGAAATAGTGGGCGGCTTCGTCGAGGACGACGCAGGCGGCGGTTTCGGCCACGCAGTGCCACTCGCGGAAACGTTCCTGGTAGTACTCGACGGCCGGGTCCCGCTCACCGACCACGGCGATGACCGGGGAGGTCAGCGGGGTCAGCTCCTGCTCGAAGATCTGGGCGAAGTAGCGTTCCGCCTCGCGGGTGCCGACCCTGCGGTTCTTGACGATCAGCCGGAGTTCGTCCTGGTCGAACTCGGAGACGTCCAGCCCGGCCGCGCTGAGCGCGTTGATCCTGCCCTGGTCGCCGCCCAGCTCGTCCCACCACTCGCCGAACCTGGCCATCGGGCCGCGCGGGCGGGCGAACGGGAAGACTCCTCCCAGGTAGACGGCCTCCGCCGGGCGTCCTGCCTCCGCCAGGATCCTGGCGGCCTTGGTGGTGAGCATCACGCCGAGGCCGCAGTGGCCGTACATGATGACGGGTCCGGTGACGGTGTCCAGGATCTCCTGCGCGTACGCGGCGGCCACCTCGTCGATGGGCCGGGGTTCCTCGCCCAGCTCGTTTCCCGGTACGGCCAGCGAATAGAGCGCCCAGTCGGCCGGCATCACGTCGGCGAGGGGTTTGTAGATGACGGCGCTGCCGCCGCCGTAGGGCGCGCAGACGAGGGTAGCGGTGGTCGTACGGGCGGGAGTGAGGCGGTGGAGGAGCCGGTCGGGGCCCTTGACCGTGTCAGGGTCGAGGAGGTGAGCGAGCTCGCGGACGGTCGGATGCTTGAATAAATCCAACAATGTCGTGGTATGTCCGGCCTTGCGGAGGCGGGCGACGACCTGCATGGCGAGCAGGGAGTGGCCGCCGAGGTCGAAGAAGTCGTCCAGCACGCTGACGCGTTCCAGGCCGAGCACGGCGGCCCAGATGGCGGCGACGGTCTCCTCGATGGGGGTGGCGGGGTCGGTGAACTCGGCGCCGAGGGCGGGGCCGCCGGTCGGGTCGGGGAGCGCGGCGCGGTCGACCTTGCCGTGCGACTTGAGCGGCAGCCGGTCCAGCCAGACGTAGCGGGCGGGGACCATGTAGTCGGGCAGGCGTTCCTTCAGCCAGGCGCGCAGCTCGCCGGACTCCTCGCCGACCAGGTACGCGACCAGGCGCTGGTCGCGCAGGTCCACGACGGCCTGGGTGACGCCGGGGTAGGTGGCGAGGACGGTCTCGATCTCGCCGAGTTCGACGCGGTAGCCGCGGACCTTGACCTGCAGGTCGCGGCGGCCGAGGAACGCCAGGTCGCCGCCGGGCAGCCAGCGGCCGAGGTCGCCGGTGCGGTACAGGCGCGTGCCCGGCGGGCCGTACGGGTCGGGGACGAACTTCTCGGCGGTCAGCGCGGGCCTGTTCAGGTAGCCGCGGGCCAGGCGCTCGCCGCCGAGGTTGATCTCGCCGGGTACACCGACCGGGACCGGGCGGCCGTGCGCGTCGAGCAGCCGGACCAGCGCGCCCGGGAGCGGGCGGCCGATGGGCAGCAGGCCGGTGGCGGCGGTGACCTCGTGGGTGGTGACGCCGACGGTGGCCTCGGTCGGGCCGTAGTGGTTGACCACGCGGACGCGGGTGGCCAGGTCGGCGGCCCATTCGGCGGGGGCCGCCTCGCCGCCGAGGATGAGGAGCTTGCGGGGCAGGATCTCGGCTGGTTCGGCTTCGGCGAGGAGCGCGGCCAGGTGGGAGGGCGTGATCTTGAGGTAGTCGGCGGGACGTCTGCGGAAATATTCGGATAAGTCGGGGGCGGCGGTTCGGGAGGGCAGGAGGTGCAGGCAGCCGCCGGTCATCAGGGACAGGTAGAACACGGTCACGCCGAAGTCGAACGCCAGGGATTGCAGCAGCGCGAACGCCGAACCGGGTGCGACCTGGAAACGTTCGTGTACGCCCGCCAGATATGTCATGACTTCGCGGTGCTGGACGGCGACGCCCTTCGGCCGTCCCGTGGTCCCGGAGGTGAAGATCACATAGGCGAGGTCGCCGGGCGTGACCCCGCTGTGCACGGGCGTGTCCTGTCCGCCCTGGTCGTCCACGTATACGGGGGCGAGCCCGTCCGGCAGCAGTTCCTCGGTGGTGACCGCGATCCTGATCCCGGCGTCCGCCACCATGTACGCCACCCGCTCGGCGGGCAGTTCCGGATCTATCGGGACATAGGCGGCACCCGATTTGAGCACTCCGACGATGGCCACCGCGAGCTCCGCCGACTGCTCCAGACAGACCGCCACCCGATCCCCCGGCCTGGCGCCATGGTCTCTGAGGCGGTGCGCGAGCCGGTTGGCGCGCTGGTCGAGCTCCCTGAACGTGAGCGAATCCGGTCCGAACACCACGGCGGGGGCGTCCGGCGTGCGTTCCGCGGCGGCGGTGACCAGGTCGTGCAGCAGGTCGCGGTCGAGCGGCGTGGCCGGTTCCGACGTCCCCAGGGCAAGCACGCGCTCGTGCTCCCCTGGCGGCAGCAGATCGAGCTCGGAGATCCGGGCGTCCGGGTTGGCGACGATCGAGCGCAGCAGGGCGTCCAGCGAGGCCGCCATGCGGGCGACCGTGTCCTCGGTGAACAGGTCGGTGCTGTAGATGATCGCGCCGCCCATGCCCTCGAAGCCCTCGTACAGGTAGAAGGCGAGGTCGAACCTGCTCACCTGGACATCGGCGGCGAACCCGCTCACCGCCACCGCGCCGGGCGCGGACGCCGGACCGCTGGCGTAGTTCTGCAACGCGAACATGACCTGGAAGATCGGCGTCCGGCTCACATCACGTTCGACGTTCAGCTCGTTCACCAGCTGGTCGAACGGCAGCTCCTGGTGCGAGAACGCGTCCAGGGCGGCTTCCTTGACCCGGCCGAGCAGCTCGGTGAACGTGGGGTCGCCGTCCAGGTCGGCGCGCATGGCCAGGGTGTTGACGAACATGCCGACCATGCCGTCGAGCTCGGGCAGGCCGCGCCCGCTGACCGGGCTGCCCACGGCGAAGTCGTCCTGCCCGGACCACCGCGACAGCAGCACCTGCAGCGCCGCCATGAAGGTCATGTACGGCGTCGCCCCGCACGAGGTCGCCAGCGCGCCCACGGCGGCTTCGAGGCGGGCGTCGACGCCGAAGCCGTACCCGGCGCCGGCGGAGCCCTGTTCGGCGGGGCGGGGCAGGTCGGTGGGGAGTTCCAGCGGGGGGACTCCGACTAGGCGGTCCCGCCAGTAGGTGACGTCGGCCTGGTAGGCGGGGGTGCCGGTGCGTTCGCGCTGCCAGGCGGCGTAGTCGCCGTACTGGATGGGCAGGGGGGTGAGCGGGCGGCCGTCGAGGGCGGCCAGCAGGTCGCCGAGGAGGACGTCGCCGGACCAGCCGTCGGTGATGGCGTGGTGGGCGGCGAGCTGGAGCACGTGCTGGCTGGGGCCGAGGCTCACCAGTGTGGTGCGCAGGAGCGGACCGGTGGCCAGGTCGAACGGCCGGGCCAGGTCGGCGGAGATCAAGTCCCTGGCCTCCTCGGGGGTGTCCGCGGTCAGGATCGTCAGGTCGATCACGGGCTCGCCGGAGATCACGACGGCGGGCAGGCCGTCCTCGGACGTGGTGAAGCTGGTGCGCAGGGTCTCGTGCCGTTCGGTGACCTGGATCAGCGCGTTCCTGAGGTTGCCGGGGTCGAGCGGGCCGTCCAGCCAGACCGCGAAGGGGACGATGTAGGACGCGGTTCCGGGGCGGTACTGCTCGAGGAACCACAGGCGTTCCTGCGCGTGGGAGAGCGGGGGGACCGTGCCGGGCGGGCGGGGGGAGATCGAGGCCGCCGCCGTACGGCGCCGCAGGCGCTGTTTGAGCAGGGCTTGTTTGGCCAGAGACAGGTCAGGTGTACTGGTCACGGGGACTCCATGAGGCGCAGGGCTTCCTCGTCGGACAGGTCGTCCAGCTCGGCGAGCAGGATGTCCTCGACGGTCGCCGCGAGGTCCGCGACGGTGGTGTGGGTGAACATGGTCCGGATCGGCACCTCCACGCCGACCACGGCCTTGAGCCTGGCGGCCACCCGGATGGCCAGCAGCGAATGGCCGCCGAGCAGGAAGAAGTCGTCGAACGCGCCGATGCCCTCCAGGCCGAGCAGCTCGCTCCACACGTCGGCGACCAGGGCTTCGGCGTCGGTTCTCGGCGCGACGAACGCCTCCTCGCGGGAGGGCTCCGGGTCGGGCAGGGCGAGGCGGTCGAGCTTGCCGTTGGGGGTGAGCGGGAGGGCGTCCAGGCGGACGAAGGTGCTGGGGATGTGGGAAGAGGGCAGGCGGGCGATCAGCTGCTCGCGCAGGCCGGTGGTGTCCCCCACCACGTACGCGACGAGGTTGTCGGCCCGGACGGTCACCGCGGCCCTGCGGACAGCGGGAAGGCTTTCGAGTACGGATTCGATCTCGCCGGGCTCGATCCGGTGGCCGCGGAGTTTGACCTGGTCGTCGTTGCGGCCGAGGAATTCGAGGGTGCCGTCCCAGCGCCAGCGCACGAGGTCGCCGGTGCGGTAGAGGCGGGTTCCGCCGGGTCCTGGGACGAATCGTTCTGCGGTCAGGGCCGGGCGGCCGAGGTAGCCGTGGGCCAGGCCGAGGCCGCCGATGACGAGCTCGCCGGGGGCGCGGGGCGGGACCGGGCGGAGCAGGTCGTCGACGACGGCGACCTGGGTGTTGCCGATCGGGCGGCCGATGGTGATCTCGGCGGGGTCCTCGGGGACCTCCCAGGCGGTGGACCAGATGGTGGTCTCGGTCGGGCCGTACACGTTGATCAGGCGGGAGACGCGGGCGCGCAGGTCGCGGGCGAGGCCGGAGGGCAGCGCTTCCCCGCCGACCAGGGCGGTCACCTGGGGAAGCTCGGCGGTCATGAGGACGCGCCAGCCGGACGGGGTGGCCTGGACGTGGGTGACACCCTGCTCGGTGATCAGCTGGGCGAGCTCCTCGCCGTCGAGCGCGTTCCCGGCCATGATGATCCGCCCGCCGGTGATCAGCGGCAGATACAGCTCAAGTCCGGAAATATCGAAGGAAAGGGAGGTCAGCGCCAGCCAGACGTCGCCGGGGCCCGCGTTCAGGAGGTCGCGCATCGAGATCAGGAAGTTGGCGAGCGCGCGGTGCGGGACGACGACGCCCTTGGGGCGGCCGGTGGAGCCGGAGGTGTAGAGCACGTAGGCGGGGTCCTCGGGGAGGACCTCGACGTCGAGTTCGCCGTCCTCGGTGATCGGCTCTCCGAGCCGGATGGTCGGGCCGTCCCAAGTCGCGTCGCCGTCGGTGAGCAGGGCGCGCGGTTTGGCGTCGTCCAGCACGAATGCGATCCGCGCCTCGGGATAGGCGGGATCCAGCGGCAGGTAAGCCGCGCCCGCCTTCATCACAGCCAGCATCCCGGTGAGCGAGGCCACCGATCGTTCCGCCAGCACCCCGACGACGTCGCCGCGCCCGACGCCCAGCCGCCGCAGGCGCAGCGCGAGCCGCCGCGACGCCGCGTCGAGTTCGGCGTAGGTCAGGCCGTCGACGGCGATCCGGTCGCTCGGCTCGATCAGGCCGAGCAGCGTGGGCGCGGGCAGTTCGAGCTCCGGGCCGCGCGCCGACTCGGCCAGGAACGCGTCGTCCTCCAGGGTGCGCATCGACAGGACGGACAGGCGAGTCGTCGGGTCGGCGGCGATGTCGTACAGGGACTCGACCAGCCGCGCCGCCAGCCGCTGCACCGTCCGCGCGTCGAACAGCCGCGCGTCGTAGTCGAAGACCAGGTTGAGCCCGTCCGGCGCCGGCCACGCGGTCAGCGTCAGATCGAACGCCGTCTTGATCGCCCCCGCGTCGTACGGCTCGTGCCGCAGCCCCGCGAACGTGGCCGGCATGTTGCCCTCGGCGGTCTGGCTGTGCAGGATCAACATGGTCTGGAACAGCGCCGTCTGCCCGAGCTCGCGCCGTACGCCAAGGATGGACTTGAGCCGTTCGACCGGGATCTCCTGATGCGCGAGCGCGTCCACCAGCGTGGCCCAGGTCCGGCGCAGCAGCTCGTGGAACGGCGGATCGCCGTCCAGGTCGGCGCGCAGCACCAGCGTGTGCGCGAGATACCCGATCACCGACTCCAGCTCGACCCGGCCCCGGGCCGCCGTCGGCGAGCCGATCGCGAAGTCCAGCTTGCCGGTGTGGCGGGCGAGCAGTGCCTGGTAGGCGGCGAGCAGGACCATGAAGAGCGTGACGCCGCTCTCCCGGCCCGCCGATTCCAGACCGGCCACCAGGTCGGCGGGCATGTGCTCGTTGTGCACCGCGCCCTGCCTGACCAGGTCGAGCGGGCGCGGCCGGTCCAGCGGGAGTTCCAGCACGGGGACTCCGGCCAGTTTCTTCTTCCAATGCGCCAGCGCGGCCTCGCCCTCGTCGAGGGCTTCCCGCTTGAGCTGCCAGATCGACACGTCTCCGGCCTGTACGGGCAGCGGGGGCAGGTCCACACCCTCGTACAGGGCGGCGAGCTCGCTGAACATCACGTTGATCGACCAGCCGTCGGCGATGATGTGGTGCATCGCCACGCAGAGCACGTGATCTTCGGGGCTGATCTGGATCACCGACACCCGGATGGGCGGGGCCGCCGCCAGGTCGAACGGGATGTTGACCCGTTCCGCGCAGAATTCCCGCGCCTCACGTTCCGGCAGCTCCGCCCATTCGATCTCGACCTCGCGCGGCGGGTCGATGACCAGGACGGGGCGGCCGTCGTCGGCGGGGAAGCGGGTGCGCAGCGACTCGTGCCTGGCGGCCAGGGCGGTGAACGCGGCGGCGAAACGGTTCCGGTCTAGCGGGCCGTACAGCCGCCTGGCCAGGTACATGTTGCTGGAGGCGTCGCCGGGGGTGAAGTGGTCCATGAACCACAGCCGCTCCTGGGCGGCCGACAGCGGCACCGGCGCGCCCTCGGGGCGGGGTTCGAGCGGGATCACGCCGGGGTCGGCGCCGATCGCGGTGGCCAGCGCGGCGACGGTGGGATGGGCGAACAGCGCCCGGACGGGGACGGGCACGCCGAACGCCTTGGCGAGCAGGGCGGCGGCGCGCGGGGCCAGCAGCGATCTGCCGCCGAGCGCGAAGAAGTCGTCGTCGGCGCCCACGCCGTCCACGCCGACGACCTCGCCGAACACGCGGGCGATGAGACGTTCGGCGGGGTTGGCCGGGGGGCGTCCGGTTCGCTGGGCGGGAGCGGGTTCGGCGCGGACGACCGGGCGTGCGGCGAGCCCCTCGGCCCGCCAGGCCGCGCCGCCGAGCGTGACGCCCGGGAACAGCAGGTCGGCCAGCGGGCGCTCCGGGCCTGCCACGACGGCGTCGAGGAGAGCCGTGAACCGCGCGGCGAGAGCGTCGATCCTGACGTCGTCGAACAGGTTCGCGTCGTAGGTGAACACGAGGGAGAGCGCGTCGGCGGTCCGCCAGGCGTCCAGCGTCAGGTCGAATCGCGCGGGCACGTGGTCGAGGTCGAACGGCACGCAGGACGCGCCCGCGATCTCGACCGGCTCCGGCATCGTGTCCAGGGCGAGCATGGTCTGATAAAGCGGGGTCTGGCCGGTGTCCCTGGCCAGGTCCAGGTCGGAGAGCAGGCGCTCGACCGGGATCTCCTCGTGCGCCATCGCCGCCAGCACCGTCGACCGGGCCCGAGCCAGCAGATCCGCATAAGTCGGGTCTCCGGACAGGTCGGCGCGCAGCACCAGCACGTTGCCGAGCCGCCCGGCCACCGCCTCCAGCTCGACCCTGCTACGGCCCGCCGTGGGCGCGCCGACCGCGAAATCGTGCTGGCCGGTCTCCGCCGACAACACGGCCTGGTACGCGGCGAGCAGCACGGTGAACAAGGTCGTGCCATGGCGCTGGGCCAGCTGCTCCAACGGTCCCACCGGGATCCGCACGCGCATCGACCTGCCGCGCCGCGACGCCACCGCCGGGCGGGGCCGGTCGGTGGTCAGGCGCAGGACCGGTAGCCCGTCCAGGCGTTCCCGCCAGTGCCGCAGCGCGTCGGCGCCGGCGCCGAGCGCCTCCCGGCCCTGCTGCCAGGCGATCACGTCGCCGTGCTGGACCACGGGAGCGTCCCTGCCGGGGTCGGCCAGGTCTTCGACCAGGACGTCGAGCGACCATTCGTCTCCGGCGATCGCGTGGAAGACCACGCAGAGGATGTGGTCGCCGGAGGCCAGCCGTACCAGCGAGATCCGGACGGGCGGGGCGGCGGCCAGGTCGAACGGCGCGTTGACCCGGGCCGACAGCAGCGCTCGCGCGTCGGCTTCGGTGGCGGCGGTGAGATGGTCGAGCGCAACCTCGCCGGGTTCCTCGATGACCGCCACCGGGCGGCCGTCCACGTCGGGGAAGCGGGTACGCAGGGCTTCGTGGCGGGCGATCGTGGCGGCGAGCGCCGCCTCCAGTGCGGGCACGTCGAGCGGGCCGCGGAGCAGCCGGGTCAGGTGCATGTTGTAGGAGGCGTCGCCCGGGTCGAAGCGGTGCAGGAACCACAGCCGTTCCTGGGCGGGCGACAGCAGCACCGGCGTGCCGGGCGGGCGGGGCTCCAGCGGCACCGACACCGTGTCCAGGCCGTCCAGGACCGCCGCGAGACCCGCCACCGTCGGGGCCGCGAACAGCTCTCCGACGGGGATCTCCACGCCCAGCCGCCGGGTCAGCCGGGCGGTCACCTTGGTGGCCAGCAGCGAGTGCCCGCCGGCCGCGAAGAAGTCGGCGTCCGCGCCGACCCGCTCCAGGCCGAGGACCTCGGCGAACGCCTCGGCCACGACCCGCTCCGACTCGGTGCGCGGCTCGATCTCCCCGGCCCCGGCCACCGGCGCGGGCAGCGCCCGCCGGTCCACCTTGCCGTTCGGGGTCAGCGGCATCGCCGCCATCGGCACCACGATCGACGGCACCATGTACGGCGGCAGCCGCTCGGCCAACTCGTCCCTCGGATCGTCGTTCTCGCCCACGACGTACGCGACGAGGACGTCCTTGTGCACCGTGACGATGGCCTGCCGGACGCCCGGGATCTCCTCAAGGACCGTCTCGATCTCGCCGAGTTCGATCCGGTGGCCGCGGAGTTTGACCTGGTTGTCGGAGCGGCCGAGGAAGTCGAGCGTGCCGTCCTGGCGGAGGCGTACGGTGTCGCCGGTGCGGTAGAGGCGGGCGCCCGGTCTGCCGTACGGGTCGGGGATGAAACGGTCGGCGGTCGGGGATGAAACGGTCGGCGGTCAGGGCGGGGCGGCCGAGGTAGCCGTCGGCGACGCCGAGGCCGCCGATCAGGAGTTCGCCTTCCTCGGCGGGGTTCAGGTGGTCGTCGGCGACGTGGACCTGGGTGTTTCCGATGGGGGCGCCGATGCTGACGGAGGCGGTGCCGCGGGGGACCTCCCAGGAGGTGGACCAGATCGTCGTCTCCGTCGGGCCGTAGACGTTGACGAGGCGGGCGCAGCGGTCGGCGAGGGTTCTGGCCAGGGCGACGGGGAGGGCCTCGCCGCCGACCAGGCCGACGACGTTCGCGGCGAAACCGGCGTCGAGGAGGACGCGCCAGCCGGAGGGGGTGGCCTGGACGTGGGTGACGCCCTGGGTGGAGATCAGGTCGCGGAGTTTCGTGCCGTCCCTGGCCGTCTCGGCGTCGGCGACGATCACGCGGCCGCCGGTGATCAGCGGCAGGTACAGCTCAAGTCCGGAAATATCGAAGGAAAGGGAGGTCAGGGCGAGCCAGGCGTCGCTGGGGCCGGCGTCCAGGATGTCGCGCATCGACCAGAGGAAATTGAGCAGCGCGCCGTGCGAGATGACGACACCCTTGGGGCGGCCGGTGGAGCCTGAGGTGTAAAGGACATATGCCCTGTCAGACCTTTTATGCGGATATTTCGTGAATTCGGTGTGGGGGGTGGGGTCGTCCAGGGCGAGCACCGGGCCGGTGAATGGCGGGAGGCTTTCGCGCAGGTGGGTCAGGGTGAGCACGGCGCGCGCGCCCGAGTCGCCGAGCACCATCGCGATCCTCGCCGCCGGGTATCCGGGGTCCAGCGGCAGGTAGGCCGCGCCCGCCTTCAGCACGCCCAGCAGCCCGGCCAGCATCTCCGCGGACCGATCCGCGAACAGCGCGACCAGGTCCCCCCGCCCGATCCCGGCCCGCTGTAATCGCGCCGCGACGGCTTCGGCGGCCTCGTTCAGCTCGCCGTACGTCATGGTGCGGGAACGGGAACGTGCCACCACCGCCACCCGATCCGGGCCTTCGGCGACACGTTCCTCGAACAGGTCGACGATCGCCGGGACGTCCGGCAGCGGCAACTCGGAACGCGTGTGCAAGCCGGTCGTTTCGGTCATCGCTCGTGTCTCCCAAGCCGGTGGTCAGGCAACCAGAGGGCAGGCATCAGAAAAAGCCGCACCGCCGTGAGGGGGAGCGTGCGTGGCGTGGGAGCGTTCCCACGCATTCTGAGGCTAGATTTCGTGTGTGACGGCGTCAATAGATCATCCATATTTCAGAAAGATTCGCCGAGAATACGGCTTTCATCTGGGGATATTTAATCCGCCCATAATTGGGGCTTGACGCGCCGGGGGCGGTTTCTTCTATGCTGATTTGGGAGCGCTCCCAGGCCTCTCTGCCATACCCGAAATCAGAGAGGAGCACGGGATGCCCCTGCCCGAGCAGGCCGATCGGCGGCGCGAGCTGGTGGCCAAACTGCTCGCCCAGAAGGCCGCTCCGCAGGGCGTGACGCCGATCCCCCGGGACGGCTCGCCGCTCGCGTGCTCCCACGAACAGCGCCGTATCTGGCTCGCCCAGCAGTCCGACCCTACCGCCGCGCCCAACGTCACGCTCGCCGTACGGCTCACCGGCCCGCTCGACCTGGCCCGCCTGGCGGGGACCTTCACCGCGCTGATCGCCCGGCACGAGGTCCTGCACACGATCTACACGCTCATCGACGGCGAGCCGTACCAGACCATCCGGCCCGGCCTCCCGGCGCCCTTCGAGTTCGCCGACCTGAGCGGGCTGCCAGAAGCCGACCGCGAGCCCACCGCGCTCGCCCTCGCCAGGACGGCCAGCGCCGAACACTTCCCGGTGACCTCGGGCCCGCTCATGCGCCTGACCGTCTACCGGATCTCGCCGTCCGAGCACCGGCTGTTCCTGGTCTGCCACCACATCGCCGCCGACGGCGGCTCCCTCGCCATCGTGGCCGACGACCTCGCCGCCCTCTATTCCGGTACGGAACCTCCCGCGCCCTCCGTGCAGTACGCCGACTACGCCGCCTGGTCCGCCGAGCGCAGCGCGCGGCGGTTGCCGGAACGCCTGCCGTACTGGACCGAACGGCTGCGCGGCCTGCCGCCGCCCTTGTTCGGCGGCAAGCCGGCCGAGACCGCCGCCCGCTCCGGCGCGACCCGCATGATCCGGGTGGAGCGCGAGACCGTCGACCGCCTCCGCCGCGTCGCCGAAGGCCCGGCCACGCCGTTCGTGGCCCTGTGCGCCGCCTACGCCGTGCTGCTCCAGCGGATGACCGGCCACCGCGACGTGAACGTCGGAATCGTCTCCGCCTCCCGGAGCCGCCGCGAGCTGGAATCCGTCGTCGGGACCTTCATCAACATGATCCCGCTGCGCGTGGCCCTGCCCGCGGGCCAGACCTTCGCCGCCCTGCTCACCCGGGTCAGGGAAACGGCCGCGGGAGCCCTGGCCAACGAGATCCCCTTCGACACCCTCGTCTCCAAAGCGGGCATCCCCCGCATCCCCGGCGTCCACCCCGTCTTCCAGGCCTCGTTCATCCACCGCGAGGACCCCAAACCCCCCGCCGGCTGGAACGACCTCACCGCCGAAGTCTGGGACCACGAGGTAGACGACGCCACCCTCGACCTGACCCTGTCCGCCACCCCTCGCGGCGACCAGTACGAACTCGCCTTCACCGGCCGCCTGGCTCGCTTCTCCCCCGCCGAAATCCACGCCCTCCCGGCTACTTTCGCCACCCTGCTGACCGAACTCGCCGAAACCCGCTGACCAGCCCCCCGACAAGCGAAAGCCCGGCAACCACAAGCGGAAGCCCGAAAAGCAGCAATCCGATAAGCGGTATTCCGCTAATCCGAAACTCGGTAATCGCAGGCCCGCCAATGGGCGCGGACCCTGCTCCCCGCTCCCACCGAACACCCACACCGCCGTCTCCCAGCACGCCTCGACCGCCGCGCCAAGCACAACGGGCCAACCTACGACCGGAACCGCTCCGGGCATTCGATCACGCCCACCCCCGCCCGCAACACCCGCGTCTCAAAACGGAAGAAACCCTGACGAAATCACACTGGAACAGCGCACGACACCTACCGCGCCTGTAGCGTTCGCCGCTACCTTGGCCGTAGAAGTAAGATCGATTCTGCCTGAAGCAGCGATAGTTACACCTTAGGAGTAGCTATCGCTGTCACCACGATGTAACCTTTGAAGCATGAAGCGTCATGAGGCGCTCCGGATCGTGAGCGACCACGCCGCGGGACAGTGGGGGCTCGTCACCACATCTCAGGCGAAACTCGCCGGTCTCAACTCCGTTGACCTGCTGCGTCTGGCGGAGGCGGATCTCCTGGAGAGCGTCGGCCGTGGCGTTTACCTTGTCGCCGGAGCAGCGCCGCCCGACCATCTTGAGATCAAGGTCGCCTGGCTCCGACTCGAACCAGGCACTCTGGCTTGGAAACGCCAGCATCCGGAGACGTACGGGGGTGTCGTCTCGCACGGCTCAGCGTGCGATCTGCATCATCTTGGCGATCTTCCGACGTCTACTGTGGAGATCTCGGTCCCCCGGCGCCGTACCACGCGGGAGGATGGAGTTCGCCTCCACCGGGCGACCCTGGAAGCTTCGGATGTCACGATCGTTGATGGACTTCCCGTCACTACGGCCGAGCGGACCGTGGTAGATCTGCTGGCTGCCCGGGTGGACGGCGCCCACGTTGGCGGAGTAGTCGCCGATACCGTCCGGCAGGGTCTCACCAATGATGAGCGCCTCGCGGAGCGGATCGCCTCGTTCGCGCACTCGTATGGCCTGCCTCGCTCATCGTCGGGCCGGGAGCTGCTCGATTATCTCGTGGAACAAGCCGACCGAGGGCTTCCGGTCAGCGAACGAACTCGCATCACTCAGAACGCCGCCATCCAAGGCTTCGCCTCAGCCCTCGCGCTCATAGCCAATGCACAATCCGGTCAGAATACCGAAATATCGGCGGCCATCCGTAATATACTCGCGGGCCTTCCCTTCGACTCAGGATCAGCGTCCGAAGCCACACTCGCCGATTTTCGAACTATACTCGCCGGAGACCACGTTCCCGAATGGGCTCTTGAGCGTGCCGCCCAGGAACAGCGAGCCAGCAACGATGGAAAACATCGACGGGATCCAAATCGAAAGACTTCCTCAAAGCGTAGGAAGATTCTCAATATCAATAAGCCGTCAGCCAAGCCGAAACCGGTGGACAGGAACACCTGCGGAAAATCCGAAGGGGATGAAACTTGAGCTCGCCGTATGCGAATCCTCGGGATTTCGAGAAGGCCATGAAGGTCAAAATCGTCACGCATGCGAAATCGCTCGGGCTACATG
This sequence comes from Acrocarpospora sp. B8E8, assembly GCF_039871605.1. Lineage (NCBI taxonomy): Bacteria > Bacillati > Actinomycetota > Actinomycetes > Streptosporangiales > Streptosporangiaceae > Acrocarpospora > Acrocarpospora sp. B8E8. The sequence continues at coordinate 28,157 of NZ_JBDPLV010000067.1, forward strand.
CGAACATGGCGTTTCGAAGCTTCTATTTCAGCCGCCTCGCCGCAAGAATATTTCATCACGATCCGACCGGCTGGCTCCTGAAAGGCGGCCAGGCTCTGCTGGTACGCTACCCGTCGGAAGCACGCCTGAGTCGAGATATCGATCTTCAGCGACCAGGGACCAGGAGCATTCAGGAAGCTCGTTCCGCCCTGCTTGACGCTGCGGCACTTGACCTCCAGGACTTTTTCCGGTTCATACCTACGAGCCTCATCGAGCACTCCGACGAAATCGGAGGTGCTAAACAGTCCTTTAACGTCCTCCTGGGTACCAGAAAAATGGACTCGATTGGGGTCGATTTCGTTACCGGCCGATTCCCTACCGGAATCCCGGAGACCGTGGACCTCAGATCCGGCATTGCCATGCCATGGCCGGACGACTGGCCTCAAGCTCAGCTCTATCCGTTGTCGGATCATATAGCGGACAAGATCTGCGCCATGTACGAACGCCACAATGGATTCCCATCGAGCCGATGGCGCGACCTGGCGGATCTCCTGCTGATCAGCCAGCGCGAGGACCTGGACGGAACGGCCCTACGAATCGCCTTGGAAAGCGAAAGGCTACGACGAACAGGCCTCGGGCTCGATCTGGAGCTACCGGGAGAATTTTGTTCTCCCGGGCCTGCCTGGACGGCCGGATACGAATCCGCTGCCAGGGACGTCACCGGCCTGCGTGGCTGCCGATCATTCGCGGAAGCCACTGCGGCAGCCCATACATTCATCACGCCGATATTAGGCGGCCCAGCTCCGAACCACTGGGATCACACAAATTCAACGTGGTCCTTTCGTCGATGAGCACGCGTATCAAATCGACTCTGATGAGTATTACGCGTAAGGCCGCGGGCCGATGGGCGGCAGGCCGGTCATGCCTGGGCACCTCTCGCCTGTTCGGCGGATGCCACGCGAACGCGCACCGACCCGCCTTCGCCTGGCACCAGCCCTGGTTCCAGGGAAGCTCCACGTCTGCCTGAAGGCCGGAGCGACGTACCGACTGAGCGTGTTAACACGAACTTCACCCCGAGTTCGGGGGCGCAGCAAAGGCGGTCGGCGACGTATGTCCTGATCAGCGCGTCGCGTGCGCGAGCATCGGGCGGGATCACACGAATGGTCCCCGTCTGGATGGTCAAAGGCTGATATTTCAGCGTTTGTGAGTGAATGCGACTGTCCCACTTAGTCCAGTTCAGCCCCGTTGGCGTCCAGGATCAACCACTGGCCGGGGTTGCGGACAGAAGGAGGGACTCGTGCAGCGAGTCTTCGCGATCTTCACCGCGTTATGCGCCACTCTCGCCCTCGCCGGCGTGCTCGCCGGGCCCGCGGCGGCGACCCCGCCGGGGATCCCGTCCACGGCCACCGCCACCTCGCAGCTCGCCGCGCTGACCGTCGCGAACGAGGCCAACGCGTCAAGCTACGACCGCGACCTGTTCCCGCACTGGATCACGATCTCCGGCGCCTGCAACACCCGGGAGACCGTGCTCAAGCGCGACGGCAGCGGCGTCGTCGTCAACTCCAGCTGCGCCGCCACCTCCGGCAGCTGGTACAGCCCCTACGACGGCGCCACCTGGACGCTCGCCTCCGACGTCGACATCGACCACATGGTCCCCCTCTCCGAGGCCTGGAAGTCCGGCGCCAGCGCCTGGACCACCGCCAAGCGCCAGGATTTCGCCAACGACCTGTCCAGCCCGCAGCTCTGGGCCGTGACCGACAACGTGAACCAGTCCAAGGGCGACAAGGACCCGGCCGCCTGGAAGCCCTCCCGCACCGCTTTCTACTGCACGTACGCCAAGGCCTGGATCGCCGTGAAGTACAAGTGGGCCCTGAAGCTCCAGAGCTCGGAGAAGTCCGCCCTCACCAGCATGCTCGGCAGCTGCTGACGCCCGGCCGCTGACCCACCGGGGGCTGCCGCCGGTCGAAGCGACGGCAGCCCTCACCAGCATGGCCCAATCCCGCCGGCCACCGCGAGAACAACAGATCCGGCACAACTAATTACTCCCCGAAACCACAACAAGCCAGGACAAATCACCACGCAGCGTGTTCGGTTGAGTACGGGGCTACTCATGCCATCCACCCGCAATCCCCAACATCGTTGCAAATATGCTGACCAGACCCTTACGGGCAGCGCTCGCGTTCCTCCTGGTCATCGCGGGCCTGTCCATCGTTCCCGCCCAAGTGAGAGCGGCCGCGACCCAGCCGCTCACCGTGCGCATCCTCCTGGTGAACTGCATCGATCCCTGCCGCAATGAAGGGCTCGAAGCCGCCGGAGAGAGCGCACCCGACTTCTACGGCGAGATCACCTTTGCCGGATTCCCCGTACACACCACCCCGAGAGCGGCCGAGGACCAGGAACAGGTCGCCCCGTTCTGGGAGCTCACCCGGGACATCCCCACCACCGTGGTCGAACAGGAGATCTCCATCCTGATCAAGGACCACGACTCCACCAGCGGGGACGACTGGGCCGACACCTCGCCGCGGGAGGGCGACCCGTTCACCCGGGTCACGGTGAACATGATCAACGGCAGTGTCACCGGTGACCTGACCTCGTCCACCGGATGTGTGGCCGGCAACGGCGAGGAGGGCGGTGGGATCTTCGGGGCCGACCCGAAGCCAGCCGTACAGGTCTGCTTCGAGATCACCCCGGCCAGCGCGGCCGACTCCGACGGCGACGGATTCACCGACTACGAGGAGTTCCGCGGCCGGGACTTCAACAACGACAACGTGGTCGACATGACGCTGCCGGACGCCGATCCCACCCGCCGCGACATCTACGTCGAGATCGACTGGATGGCCGGCCTGAAGCCGCAGCCCGGCGTGCTGAGCAGGGTGGAGCAGGTGTTCAACAACGCCCTGGTGACCAACACGCAGACCGGCGCGAGCGGCCTGGCCCTGCATCTGATCGAAGACGAGCAGGTCCCGTTCGCCGGCAGGATCGACTTCGGTGATGTACGGCCACCGGGCACGTACGACGACTTCGACGACATCAAACAGGGCAACCCCGCCATGGCCTGCGGCACCACCGGCACCGGCAGCTTCGGCAGCGCCGCCGACCGGGCCAGCCCGCTGTGCAGCGACATTCTCAACTTCAAGCGCCAGCGGTTCCGGTACGGCCTGTTCATCAACGGGCTGACCAACAGCGGCACCACCTCCGGCCGGGCCGAGCTGCACGAGCAGGGCGGCAACGACTTCGTCGTCTCGCTGGGCGTCTGGACCGCCAACATGTTCAACAATGTCGGCGGGAGGGCCGCCGCCGAGCAGGCCACCCTGCTGCACGAGCTGGGCCACACCTTCGGCCTGGGCCACGGCGGGCGCCGCGACAACGGGACCGTCGACGACCTCAACTGCAAGCCGAACTACCAGAGCGTGATGAGCTACTCCTGGCAGTTCGCCAACATCGACGGCAACCGCCCGCTCGACTACCAGCGGTTCGGCAAGATGAACCTGAAGGAGGACGACCTCGACGAGACCTCGAACCCGGGCCTGCCCGGCGTCGCCCGTCCGGTCATCTACGGGGTCGGCGGCAACTGGACCCTCGGCTCCGCGAGCGCGCCGATCGACTGGACCGGCGACGGCCCGCCGTTCTCGGCCAGCGCGCAGGCCAACATCAACCACATCCCGACCATCGACCCGGGCTGCACGAACACCTCGAACACCGAGACCCTGCTCAGTCCGCCGGACTGGGACCGGCTGAAGTACAGCTTCACCAGCAGCCCGTACTGGTCCGACGGCTCGCACGGGCCGACTGTCCAGGAGCTGACCGGTGACTCGGCGCTCAAGGTGACCTCGGCCGACCTGACCGCAGGGCTGACCGTGGACAAGGCCGACGCGGCCGGTGGCGACACGGTGACCGCGACCGTGACCATCGGCAACAAGGGCGGCAGCGGCTCGACCGCCACCTCGGTGACCTTTACTCCTCCGGTGGGCGATCCGGTCACCCGTACGGTCCCCAACCTCGCGCCGGGCGGATCGAGGACCGAGACGTTCACATACACGGTGCCGTGCACGGCCACCGACGGCGCCACGCTGACCGCGACCGCCGCGGTGACCGGCAAGAACGCCGAAGGCACCCCGGAACCGGCGGAGACCCTGGCCGACAACACGGCCACGACCACGACCAAGGCGCACGTCCCGGTCATGGCGGTGACCTCCGCCGCGACCGCGACCGTGAACGCCGGTGAGGCGATCACCTACACGGTGACCCACCGCAACACCGGCAGCGCCGCCGCCACCGGAGCCACTCTGAAGTACACGCTCCCCGCGAACGTGTACTACAGCACGGCTCTCGACACCGGCGCCGGTCCCCGCCCGGCCTCCGTGACCAGGAACTCCGACGGCACGACGACCCTGACCTGGAACCTCGGCACGGTCGCTGCGGCCGGGACGGGCGCCGTCGTCTTCACCGCACGGCCCAGCCTGCTCCTGGAGGCCGGCGCCACGGTGACCGGCGCCGCCGCCGTGACCTACGGCGGGACGAACGGCTGCGCGTTCGCCCCGGTGACGGGCTCCTCGGCGACCACCATCACCGCGGTCGCGCCAAGCCGACAGCCGCTGCTCTCCACCCTGTGGGCGCTGAACACGAACCTCCGCACCCCGGAGGCGCTGGCTCGCGTCCAAGCCACCGACACCCGCTTCGACGGCGCGGACAACTCCGCCGCCAACGGCGCGCTGTCCCAGTCCGAGGCCTCGGCCGTCCTGTTCCTGCCGGTGACCCAGCCGCGCACACTCCGGGCGGAACTCCTGGCCACCACCCTCAACCTGGCGACCCGCAGGATCAACGCGGGCACCCAGATCCACACGATCACCATCCAGCGCCTGGGCCTGCACACGGTGGGCGACGCCGTCCGCTACGTGCAAGCAACACTGGCCCAGCCCCCGACCCTGGCCAACCTCATCCGCTACACCGACTCGACGCTGATCCTCACGGAGATCAACTCGAACCTGGCAGAACGCTACTGATCACCCGGCAGCGCTTCCCGGATCACCCGGGAGGCGCTGCCCCTTTTCAGGAGGCATAATTACCAACTAAATTTGTAGGAAAAGTAGGAGGTTGCCCATGCCGCTGCCCGACTTCCTGGTGATCGGCGCGCCCAAGGCCGCCACCACCGCCCTGCACACCGCCCTGGCCGGCCACCCCCAGCTGCACCTGTCCGCCGTCAAGGAACCCAAGTTCTTTCTCACCGACGGCCCGCCCCCCACCACCGGCGGCCCCGGCGACGCCGACACCTACCGCGAGCACATCTGGCGCCGCCCCGACTACGAGTCCTTATTCCGCCCCGGCGCCGTCAACGGCGAATCCACCCCGTTCTACCTGTACGACCTCGAGGCCCAGCGCCGGATCCACGACCTGATCCCGCACGCCAAACTCATCGTCACCCTCCGCGACCCGGTCGAACGCGCCCACTCCAACTGGACCCACCTCTGGTCCGCGGGCCTGGAACCCATCGGCGACTTCCTGAAAGCATGCGCCCAGGAACCCCAGCGCATCCGCGCCGGCTGGGCCCCCTTCTGGCACTACATCTCCCTGGGCCGCTACGGCGAGCAACTCGCCCACCTCTACACCCTCTTCCCCCGCGACCAAGTCCTGCTCTTCCGCTACCGCGACCTCCTCGACCGCCCCGCCCCCACCCTCAACCGCATCTGCGCGTTCCTCGACGTCGACCAGGACATCCTCACCACGATCCCCCGCGAGAACGTCACCGCCCACCCCGCCGAAACCCCCCGCCACCGCCTCCTCTCCCACCTGGTCCGCCTATCCGACCGCCTCGCCGGCCAACGCCTGACCGCCCCCCTCACCCGCCTCCTCCAACACCGTGCCAACCCCCGCCAACCCCTCACCTGGACCCAACGCCAGTCCCTCCTCCCCCACTTCGCCCCCGACATCGCCCTCCTGCAATCCACCACAAACGAGGATTTCTCCGACTGGCTCCGCCCCCGCCCCCGCTCCGGCGGCCTGGTAGGCACCCGCCCCACCGGCCAATCCCAGTCCCGCAACGGCCGCCCCCGAGGCTGACATTCTTAGGCGACCCTGGACCTTGCCCCGTCATGGCGGTCGGCGGGTGCCGGTATGAGGGCCATCGAGGCCCCTTGCCGAGGCCAGTCGCGGTAGGGAGCAGCCCGGACGCCTTTGCGTTCGGTGTCGTATGCCCACCATGTGAAAACCAGCCGCCGAAGGATTGACCAGGCGCTGCCTCGGGAAATGCCGTGTTCAGCCATCAGTTGGCGGGTGGTCAGCCGCTGGTGCGCGACGATCTCTCCCGTACGGATCCTCTCGGCCACGGCCATGGCGATCATCGTGATCTGATCGTGGACGGGCGGCCGTGGGGGTTCGGGCTCGGCCGTCCCGGGCGCGAGATCGGGAATGAGCCCGGGTGTGGGATCGGGAATGAGCCCAGGCGGGACCTCGAAGTACAAGCCCGGCACGATCTCGTACGACGGTCCCTCCGACATCTCGCGGATGGCTTGTGACCAGGGCGGCGGCCATGGCGGAGGGTCGTCGGGGTTGTGGTCTCGCTCGTTCAGGCGGAGCCAGACTACCCGTCTCGTGTCCCGGTCGCGGTAGCCCCAATTGTCGGCGATCTGGTCGACCACACGCAGACCGCGCCCGCCGAGGCGTTCCACGTCGGAGGGAAGCCGTAGGTGCGGGACGCTGGTGGCCGACCCGTCGTCGGTCACGTTGACATAGATGGTGCCTTGGTAGCTCGCGACCGCGACGGTGACCTCCCCGTTCGGGTTGCGGCCGGAGTCCGAATGGCGCACCGAATTCGCGACCAACTCGCCGACGACCAGTGCCAGGTCATCCAGCCGGTCATCGGCCACACCGGCGAACAGCGCGCGAGCGAACTTCCGCGCGCTCGGCGCCGCGACTGGTCGCCCGGGAAGGTCGATGACGCCCAGCACAGTGATGGGTGATCCCTGAATCGCTTCAGTCGCATTCATGGGTCAGGGCCTCGATTCCTGTCCAAGGGCTCGTCGAGCGCGGGGCAACGGCTTGACGAGCCCGCCGAAACTTCGGCTTTTGGGCTTACGGCAATGCCATATTGGAGATGAACCAGCAGCCGACCAAGGGGAATGATTGTGGGGCCGCCGTCGCCACAATCACCAAAATGCGGGAGCAGGCATGTCGCGAGCCTCCGAGCGTGTGGACCCAGGTGCTTCGCCGTGGCATCTGCTGGGGGCGGCCATTCGGCATTGGCGTGAGGATGTTCGGGGAGTCACCCTGCAGGAAGTCGCCAAGCAGACCTACAGCGACCACGGAGATCTTTCCAAATGGGAGCGGGGGCTGGTGCGTCCGCATTCGAGTGTTGTGGAACGCCTGGATTCCGCGCTGAACGCCAAGGGCCACCTTGTAGCGCTTCACGGCGTTGTGACGGATCTCGACCGTTTTCATACCCTGGAAACCAAGACACCAGTCCCGCAGGAGGACGCCACGGAACGCCGTCGTTTACTCCAGATCGCCGCCGCCAATCTCACCTTGGGACTCGTCGGCGGTTCCGAACCCGTTCGCCAACTACTTGACCAAGACCACGCCCGCAGCATCGAAGAGTGGGAGATCTCCCGCGCCGATCACCTCCACGCACTGCGCACCCGCCCACCGGCCCAGGTGGCCGCGGACCTGGCCATCGATCTGCTTGCCCTGGAACGGCAAATGAAGATCGCGAAGCCTGCGGAGATCATCGAGTTGCAGCGCGTCCTTGCGGCGCTGTCCGCTGTCCATGCCAACGCACTGACGCGCTTGGCCGATCACGGGGCGGCGATTCGATGGTGGCGTACCGCACGCCGGGCCGCCGACGCCTCCGGAGATCTTTCGCTCGACCTGCTGATCCGGGGTCAGGAGGCCGCTCATGGCCTGTACGGCCAGCGAAGCCCGGAAACCGTGCTCCACCTCGTTCGCTCAGCTCAGCAACTCACAAGCCGCCCGAATACGGGGCTGACGACCACAGGTGCCAGCCTGATGGCCACGGAGGCCAAGGCACTCAGCATGATCGGCCGCCATGGCGAAGCACTCGCGGTGATGCACAGTCTGACGGGCCTGGCCGAGACGATAAAGGGGGATCCACTGGGGTTCTGGAAGCCAGACCAGATCCATTTCGCGGCTAGTTGGATCAACGCCGCAGCAGGCCGCGAAAGCCACCACGACGCACAGAGGGATACCGTCTTGGCGCTGACCACCGATTACGTGTACGGCACCAACGTGATCCTGCATCGAGCCCTGTGCACTGTCGCCAACGGCGGCATCGAGGAAGGCACACGACTGGCCGCCGCCGTGATCGCGGACTCGCCCGCCGCCTATCGCAGCAGTCATGTGCTGGAGACCGCGCGCATGGTACTGCGAGCTATCCCCTTGGCCCAGCGTAATTTCGCTGCCGTCAGGGAACTAAGTGAGGTCCTGGCCATCGACCCACCGAAGACGTAATTGCAGCTTGGAAAGGATCCACGAATCCCTACGGATGCCTCCCAAGCTAGCCGAACCAGGGGGTGTGCACGACATTCGCGGTCAGCGGTCTTGCTCGGCTCGTGAATTTGCAGCGAACGTTCGAGGAAGGATTGCGGCTCATCAGGACCGATGAGCAGTTGGCCGCTCATGCTCACCATCGCCGTCCTGCGAGCGGTCCTGGTCGCCAGGGCTGCCAGGGATCGCGGGCTGATGGTTGATCGTTAGGGTGATCGTCGTCGTGTTGGTGGCGGTCTCGGGGGTTGTACGTGACCTCGATCGATCGGACCGCGTAATCCGCGGTTTGTCCGGGTGGTGTCGGCCCGGGAGTTGGCGGAGTCCTTCACGCCGACCGACGCCGAGGCGGCGTGGGCGCGGGGCCGGACCCAGGATGAACGTCATCTACTGGCGCTGGTGGTGTGGCTGAAGTCCTACCCGCCGCTGGGGTACTTCCCGAAACTCGCCGAGGTGCCACCGGTGGTGACGCGGCATGTTCGAGGGGCGCTGGGGCTACCCGATGAAGTGGAGTTGCAGGAGGCGGCGTCAGTATCGGCCCAAGCGGCGTCGGGCGCGGGGTCACCCCAGCCAAGATCCTCAATGACATCATCCAGATGATCTCCGGCGCCGTAGATCTTCTCGCCGATCTCACGCAAGGGACCTACAGTTCCCTTCTGCCGGATCTGGCTCCAGGCGCGATCCGCGACCTGCGTGACCCCGACGCGTCCCACGACGGGGACGACGAGGACTGACGCCCGTGGCAACACCCCGCAGCCGCGCTCGTCAGCGCAGGACGACCGGCGTGTCCGGCACTCCGGCGGCGAGGATCTCTGCGATCAGGTCGGCGAGGCCGAACGGGTAGATAGTCTCGCGGGTATCGCGTAGTTCGTCGAGGGTCCACCAGTGGCAGGCACGGATGGTGTCGGGCTGGGTGGCTCGGGCTGGGTTGATCGCGGTGGCGGCGAGGTGAGCGAGGTAGTACTGCTCCACCTGACGGACGTCGTGGCCGCCGACCTGGTGGATCTTGCTGCGTTCGGCGATCTGCGCGCCAAGGCGAACCTGTGCGTCATCGACGCCGAGTTCTTCGCGTAGCTCGCGGCGGACCGCGGTCGGGTAATCCTCCCCCGGGTCGAGGGATCCTCCGGGGGTTGCCCAGAATCCGCCGTTTTCGTCGTAGCGCAGCAGCAGCACGTTGTCGTCGTCGTCCAGTGCGATCACGCGGGCGGCGGACCGCAGCGGTGGGGCCGTCATGGGGTTCATTGTTGCAGCTCAGCTGTTGCAGCTCAGCCCTACGTTCTCAGTGACTCGCTCAGGCCGATCTCGCTGTCGCTGTAGGGGCGGCCGAAGCGGGCGGCGGCCAGCGGGCGGCGCGGCAGTTCGCCGGTGAGGTGGTGCCAGCCGTACAGTGCGCAGCCGAGCGCCTGCCCGCGGTCGGAGGCGGCGGGGGTGGCGGCTTCGAGGAGTTCCACCCGCCAGTGTTTCGTGCCGTACGTCGCGCAGCTGAGGTAGAGCCGCCATCTCCGCCCCCGCCCCGGCGGCCTGGTAGGCACCCGCTCCACCGGCCAATCCCAATCCCGCAACGGCCGCACCCGAGGCTGGCCCCGGCAACGGCCTATGCAACGGCTTACGCGATGGCCGCTATATCGCCGTCATCGAAGTAAATGGACTGGTGGAGGCGGCCGCCAAGTGCGATCGCGTAGCGCACCAGGACTTCATAGCCCGAGATCTTGCCCTGTTCGATCTGCGAGACGCGGCCCTTGGTGACGCCCATCCGGTTGGCGACCTCCTGCTGCGTAAGACCCCGGGCACGCCGGATCTCAGCTAGCCGGTGACCGCGAACCTCGGCGAGAAGCTCCTCCTTGCCAGCCGCCACAGCCTCCTCGCCACCGGCCTGCTCGACAAGCTCCGCCCGAATGTCCTGCCATCGCACGTAACTGTTCATCGGCCACCCTCCTCTTCCTGTGCTCGTTCCTTGATGTAGATCTCATAGCGCTGCTCCGCCAGGGGGATGGCCTCCTGGTACCAAGCGTTCCATCGGCCTGCCTTGTCACCGGCGACCAGAAGGATGCTCGATCTCCATGGCTCGAAGGCGAAGAGAATCCGAACGGTGCCGGGACGCAATTCCTTGAGATTTTTGAGCCGGTAATCGTGTCGACAAGAGGACGGCCGAGCCCAGGTCCGCCCTCGGCCAGGGCATCGATCGCCTGGACGATCCGGGACCTGGTCGCGTCGTCAAGCGCAGTGATCCAGTCCCCGTACCTCGTTGACGACGTAGACGTCCCACTCTCCGGCACTCACAGAGCGAGTATAGCGATTGGTATACCTCAAGAGGGGCGAGCACAACCAGAGTTGATGTGGTCAGTTCTGGGGTGATTGGAGGAGTTCGGTGCGGAGTTCGTGGGCTCCGTCGGGGCGGGTGTACTCGTAGTAGAGGCGGGTGTGGCCCTCCGGGAGGGGGAGGATTTCCAGGTAGCGGAGGCCGCCGTACGGGGATTGGGCGTGGGGGGTGTGGCCGTGGGCGGCGAGGGTGGAGGGATCGGGGCCGGTGGCCAGGCCGGTGCGTTCCTCGTAGTTTTCGGGGGCGGAGGCGCGGCCGTCGTAGTAGGCGGTGAGGCCGTGGGGGGTGAACTGGACGGCGGAGACGCGGACGCCGCGGGAGTCCCAGTGGCCGGGGCGGCGGTCGAGGGCGGTGCCGTGCCAGGTCCAGTCGAGGCCGTCGGGGCTGGTGGCGTAGTCGGTGACCATCTGGTCGGCTTCGGCGGGGATTTCCAGCGGGTGGCATGATGCCCACAGGTGCCAGATGCCGTCGTGGTGGACGATGACGGGGTCCTTGACGCCGGTTTTGAGGTCGCCGGGGAGGACCACGCGGGCCTGGGCGGGGTCGAAGGCGGCGGGGGTGGCGGCTTCGAGGAGTTCCACCCGCCAGTGTTTCGTGCCGTACGTCGCGCAGCTGAGGTAGAGCCGCCACGAACCGGCGGGCGTGCGGACGAGGGTGGGACGTTCCAGGGATTCGGTGTGCATCTGCTCTTTGGTGATGGTGAGCAGGGGTTCGAAGCTCTGGCCGTCGGTCGAGCGGGCCACCACCACGGCGTACCCACGACCCTCGCCGACGGGGCGGCGCAGCCGGTAGGCGAGGTAGACGAAGCCGTCGGCGGCGACGGCGCTGGGCGCGCCCGCCCAGAAGCCGGGACCCTCGCCGGGCGGGGGGACTGCGACGGCCGAAAGGGCAGGCTGCGGTAGGAACACGTGCGGGTCTCCGTTGATCACACGACGACGATAGACGCCCAGGTCCCGGCGGCCGCCGAGCTTTGCCGGGTCGTTAACTCCACAAAGCCTATCTGATTACCAGGTTTTTTCATCCGCTGAACCGAACCTGAAACGTCCGCGTATCTCGGCCCGTAAGGGAGCTTCGCGAACTCAGCTACCTCAGCAGTCAAGAACCCCGAGCAGGTTTCTAGGAGGCTCGATGCGATCACGCATCGCCGTTCTCTGTGCCGGCGCTCTCATCCTGAGCATCCCCGGCACGGCGCACGCGACCACGAAAACCCCGGCCACGAAATCTAAACCCAAAGCGACGGCAGGACACACACCCAGAGGCCTGGCGACCCGGTTCAGCCAGGTCAACCTCGTCTCCGACGTGGCGGGCAAAGCCACCGTCACCGACCCCAAGCTGGTCAACCCGTGGGGGCTCGCCATGGGCAAGACCCTCTGGGTCTCGGGCACGGGCACGGGCACCGCGACCGTCTACTCCGGCGCGGTCAAGAAGGAGCAGACCGAGGTCGCGATCCCGGGCGGCGCGCCCACCGGACAGGTCGTCAACAAGGGTGACGGCTTCACCATCAAGGGCAAACCGGCCACGTTCATCTTCTCCAGCCCGTCCGGCGCGATCACCGCGTGGAACGCCGAGGTGGACGCGAAGAACGCCCAGATCGCCGCGTTCACCCGCAACGCCGACTACAAGGGCCTGGCCCTGATGGAGACCAACAAGGGCCAGTTCCTGCTGGCCCCGTCGTTCTCCCACAAAAAGGTGCACGTCTTCGACAGCGACTTCAACCGGGTACGGCTGGCGCGCTGGCAGTTCCGCGACCCGACCATGCCCGCCACCTACTCGCCGTGGAACGTCGAGATCGTCGGCAACTCGGTCCTGGTCGCGTACGCCGTGCGCGACAACGCCACGGGCAAGGTCGTGCCTGGCAAGGGCAAGGGCTTCGTCAGCCAGTTCACCGCGAACGGCCGGTTCCTCGGGCGGGTCGTCAACCGGGGCGCGCTCAACGCGCCGTGGGCGATGACGATCGCGCCGCAGGGCTTCGGCGGGTTCTCCGGCGCCCTGCTGGTGGGCAACTTCGGCGACGGCTGGGTCAACGCCTACAATCCACGTAACGGCCGTTACCTCGGCCCGCTGCGCAACGCCAACGGTTCGCCGATCGCGATCGAGGGTCTGTGGGATCTGGAACGTGGGACCGCCGAGAACGGCGGCGTGAACTCGCTCTGGTTCTCGGCCGGGATCAGCAAGGCCCAGCACGGTCTGCTGGGGCTGCTGAAGCCGTCCAACGCCGCCGCAGCAGGCACCGGGGCGTCCGCGACTCCAACCGCAACCCCCACCCCGACGCCGAGTAAAGCCGGGGGCTCGTCGTACGGTTACTGACCTGGCCTCAAGGAAAGGAGCGGCTCATGGAGACAGCAGACATCGGAGTCACCGGCCTGGCGACAATGGGCCGCAACCTGGCCAGGAACTTCGCCCACCACGGCTACGTGGTGGCGGTGCACAACCGCTCGGAGAGCAAGACCAAGCAGCTCATGGCGGATCATTCGGACGAGGGCGCGTTCCTGCCCGCGAGCTCGATGGCCGAGTTCGTGGCCTCGCTCCGCCGCCCGCGCCGCGCGATCATCATGGTGAAGGCCGGTCCCGGCACCGACGCGGTGATCGAGGAACTGGCCGCCCACATGGAACCGGGCGACATGATCATCGACGGCGGCAACGCGCACTTCTCCGACACCCGGCGCCGGGAGGCGGCGTTGAAGGAGCGCGGGCTGCACTTCGTCGGGGCGGGCATCTCCGGCGGTGAGGAGGGCGCGCTCAACGGCCCGAGCATCATGCCGGGCGGCGCCGCGGAGGCGTATCGGGACCTGGGGCCGATGCTGGAGAGCATCGCGGCCCAGGTGGACGGCGTGCCGTGCTGCGTGCACGTCGGCCCCGACGGCGCCGGGCACTTCGTGAAGATGGTGCACAACGGCATCGAGTATTCCGACATGCAGCTCATCGCGGAGGCCTACGACCTGCTCCGGCAGGCGCTGGGCCGCTCCCCCGCCGAGCTGGCGGAGATCTTCCGGGAGTGGAACCGGAGCGACCTGGAGTCGTACCTGATCGAGATCACCGCCGAGGTGCTCGATCATGTGGACGCCTCCGGGCAGCCGCTGGTGGACGTGATCGTGGACCAGGCCGAGCAGAAGGGCACCGGCCGCTGGACCGTGACGAGCGCGCTGGATCTGGGGGTGCCGGTGACCGGCATCGCCGAGGCGGTGTTCGCCCGCGCGCTGTCCGGCCACCCGGAGCAGCGGGACGCCGCGCGCCACCTGCAGGGGCCGAACGGGACCGCGCCGAACTACTCCCTGGTGGAGGACGTCCGGCTGGCCCTGTACGCATCCAAGATCATCGCGTACGCCCAGGGCTTCGACCAGATCACCGCCGCCAGCGAGGAATACGGCTGGAACATCGACCGCGGCGCGATGGCGACGATCTGGCGGGGCGGTTGCATCATCCGGGCCCGGTTCCTGGACCGGATCCGGGCGGCGTACGAGGCGAATCCGCAGCTGCCCACGCTGCTGGCCGACCCGACGTTCGCCGACGCGCTGACCGAGGCCCAGCAGGCCTGGCGGCGGGTGGTGTCCACGGCCGCGCAGATCGGCGTGCCGACGCCTGGGTTCTCCTCGGCGCTGGCCTACTACGACGGGCTGCGCCGGGAGCGGCTGCCCGCCGCGCTCATCCAGGGCTTGCGCGACTACTTCGGCGCGCACACCTACCGCCGGATCGACCGTGACGGGACGTTCCACACGGACTGGTCCGGCGACCGGACCGAGCGCCCTGCCTGAGTCTGATCGTCTCTGGTCGTCCTGGGCTGGCTTCGTGCTGCCCAGGACGACCGAAGGACAGCAACGTCGACCCAGAAACTTGCAGCAAGCTTCCAACCAAGATCGGAGGCAAAATCGCCCCAACGCGTGCTGATTTAGCTGGACATTTCCTAACGATTAGGTCTCGGCGACTGTGCAAGGACGCTGCAAGCTCGCGCTTTGCCGCGCAGCTCGCCCAAGCCTGATGTTGGCTGGTTGAAAACTCTTCCAGTTCTTGCAATGGGTTGCTAACTTCGCGGCACCAACGGTGGATTCCCCCGAGGACCGCGTCTGCGGGCCTGACCCCTTCAGAGGAGAAACCCATGCGCAAGCGCGCCGCGGGTCTGAGTGCCGCCCTGCTCGGCATCGTGCTCGGACTGACCGCCTGCGGCAGCGACCAGCCGGCCGCCGCCCCCGCCGATTCCGCCCCCGCCTCGGCTCCCGCCGTCGACAAGGGCAACGGCAAGCTCGTCATCTGGGCCGACCCGGTCCGTACGGCCGCGCTCAAGCCGTTCACCGAGCAGTTCGGCAAGGAGAACGGCGTCACCGTCGAGATCAAGGAGATCGCCGAGGAGCTCCAGAACCAGTTCCTCACCGCTTCCCAGCAGGGCAGCGGCCCCGACGTGCTGATCGCCGCGCACGACTGGATCGGCAACCTCGTCCAGAACGGCTCGATCGACCCGGTCCAGCTCACCGCGGAGCAGAAGAGCGCCTTCCAGGAGATCGCCATCAAGGCGGTCACCTTCGGCGGGCAGACCTATGGCGCGCCGTACGCGGTGGAGAACCTGGGCCTGATCCGCAACACCGCGCTGGCGCCGGAGGCCCCGGCGTCGGTGGAGGCGCTGATCGAGAGCGGCCAGGCGCTGAAGAAGGCCGGGAAGGTGTCGGAGATCCTCTGCGTCCCGGTCGGCCAGGAAGGCGACGCCTATCACATCTACCCGTTCTACTCCTCGGCGGGCGGTTCGCTGTTCGGCACCACCGCCAGCGGCGACCCCGACCCCACCAAGATCACGGTCGGTGACTCGGCTCCGGCGTTCACCAAGCTCAACGAGCTGGGCAAGAAGGGCGTCGGCGCGCTCAAGACGTCGCTGGGCAACGACAACACGATCGCGACGTTCGCGTCCGGCAAGTGCGCCTACCTGATCTCGGGCCCGTGGGCGATCGCGGATGTGAAGAAGGCCGGGATCAGCTACGACGTCACCGCCGTGCCCGCCTTCGACGGCGGCTCCCCCGCCACCCCGTTCGTGGGCGTGCAGACCTTCTACGTCGCCAGCAAGGGCAAGAGCAAGGCGCTCGCGCAGGAGTTCGTCACCAACTACGTGACCAACCCGGACGTGGCGATGGCCCTCTACAACGCCGACCCGCGCCCGCCGGCGCTGACCGCCGCCCTGGACCAGGCCAAGGCCGCCAACCCGGACATGGGCAAGTTCATCGAAGCCGGCAAGACGGGCATCCCGATGCCCGCGATCCCGCAGATGGCCGCCATCTGGCAGCCGTTCGGCGTGGCCGAGGCCGCCGTCATCAACGGCGGGGACCCGGCGAAGGCCGCGGCCGCCGCCAACAAGGCGATCACCGAGGCCATCGAGAAGTGAAGACGAAGCCCAGGGCGGGGCAGGATTCCCCGCCCTCCGGGCATCGGCGCGCGCTCGCCCGGCCCCGGCGGGAGCTGAGCACCGGGTTCGTGGTGAGCCGGATCCTCGTGCTCGCGGTCGGCTCCGCCGTCGCGTTCTACGCCGCGCCGCCGCTGATCGCGGCGGAGAGCTGGACCGGCCTGACGGTCCTGGCCGCCGCCACCGCGCTGATCGCCTACGTCTACCTCAGCCGACGGCACCTGCCGCTGAAATACCTGGTTCCCGGCACGGTGTTCCTGATCGCCTTCCAGATCTTCCCGGTGCTCTTCACCCTGAGCACGGCCTTCACCAACTTCGGCGAGGGCCACCGGGGCACCAAGGAAGAGGCGATCACCTCCATCCAGACCTCGTCGGTCGCCCAGGTCCCCGGCTCCCCCGAGTACAACCTGTCGGTCGCCGTACGCGACGGCGAGCTGGTCTTCCTGCTGGTCGACACCGCCACCAAGCAGGTCCAGGCGGGTACGGCAGCCGGCCTGGAACCCGTCTCGGGCGCCGAGCTCGGGCTGACCGGCAAGGTGCTCAGCGCGCCGGGGTTCCAGGTCCTGACGATTCCGCAGGCGGCGGCCCGGGGCGCGGAGATCTCCGCCCTGACCGTGCCGACCGCCGCGGGCGCGATCAAGGCGAACGGGTTGAGCCGCGCTTTCGAAGGGCGGGCCGCGAAGGCGTACGCACCGGACTGTGACTGCGTCACCGACAGCGCGACCGGGCAGAAATGGACGGCCGATCCGGATGAGGGCGCCTTCGTCGCCGCCGACGGGTCCCGGCTCGCCCAGGGCTGGCAGGTGAACGTCGGGTTCTCGAACTTCACCCGGGTCTTCACCGATCCGCGGATCTCGGCGCATTTCCTGAGCTTGTTCGCCTGGGACCTGTTCTTCGCCGCCGCCAGCGTGCTCGGCACGTTCGGGATCGGCCTGATCGCCGCGCTCGCCCTGCACGGCGTGAAGGTGCGGGGCACGCGCCTGTACCGGGTGCTGCTGGTGCTGCCCTACGCGATGCCGGCGTTCGCGATGTTCCTGGTCTGGCGGGACATGTTCAACACCGACTTCGGGCTGATCAACCGGGTGCTCGGCCTGCACACCGACTGGTTCGGCGAACCGGTCAGCGCGCGGTTCGCGGTCATCCTGGTGAACCTGTGGCTGGGCTTCCCCTACATGTTCCTGGTCACGACCGGTGCCCTGCAGGCCATCCCGTCGGAACTCGGCGAGGCCGCCAGGATCGACGGCGCCACCCCCTGGCACAACTTCCGCCGGGTCACGCTGCCGCTCCTGCTGATCGCGGTCACTCCGCTGCTGATCTCCTCGTTCGCGTTCAACTTCAACAATTTCAACGCGATCCGGCTGACCACCAACGGCGCGCCCTTCTCCGTCGACAACACCACCGTCGGCGGCACGGACCTGCTGATCACCTACACCTTCCGGCTGGCCTTCGAGGGCGGCTCCGCCGAATTCGGCTTCGCCGCGGCGATCTCGGTCTTCATCTTCATCCTGGTCGGGATCATCTCGGCGCTGGCCTTCCGCCGGACGCGTTACCAAGAGGAGGTGTACGCATGACGTGGCTCAGGAAGATGGGCTGGCGGCACCTGGTGCTGATCACGCTCACCCTGTTCGCCGTCTTCCCGATCCTGTTCGTGCTGTCGGCGGCCCTCAATCCGCTGGGCACCCTCGGCTCCTCGGAGCTGCTGCCCACCGGGGCGTCCCTGGACAATTTCGGGAAGCTCTTCGGCAACCCGAACTACCCGTTCCTGCGGTGGATGGTGAACTCGCTGGCGCTGGCGCTGATCTCGGCCTTCTCCAGCATCTTCCTGGGCGTCTGCGCGGCCTACGCGTTCAGCCGGATGCGGTTCGCCGGCCGCCGGGTGGGCCTGCTCTCGCTGCTGCTGATCCAGATGTTCCCGCAGTTCCTGGCCATCGTCGCCATCATCATGATGTTCACCCGGGTGAGCGAGCTCTGGCCCGCCTTCGGCTTCGACTCGATGGGCGGCCTGTTCCTGCTCTACATGGGCGGCGCGCTGGGCGTGAACACCTATCTGATGAAGGGTTTCCTGGACACCGTCCCCAAGGAACTGGACCAGTCCGCGGCGATCGACGGCGCGACCCACGCCCAGATCTTCTTCCGGATCATCCTGCCCCTGGTGACCCCGATCATCGCGGTCACTGGGCTGCTGGCCTTCATCGGCATCATCAGCGAGTTCATCGTCGCCAGCGTCTTCCTCCGCGACCCGGAGACCAAGACCCTGGCGGTGGGCATGTTCGGCATGCTCGGCAACGACGTACGCAACGCCAACTTCGGCATGTTCGCCGCGGGCGCCCTGCTGACCGCCATCCCCACGGTCGGCGTCTTCCTGTGGCTGCAGAAATACATCGTCAGCGGCCTGACCGCGGGGGCCGTCAAAGGCTGACGGGGTACGGCTGCCGCAGCCGTACCCCGGCTGCTTGGTCAGAGGACGGCGGCCGGTTCCGGCTCCGGGGTGGGCTCGTTGCCACCGCGGAGCGGGACCTCCTTCACGAAGACGGCCAGGACGGGGACGAGCACGGCGAAGATGAGCGCCCAGACGAACACTCCGCTGATGGCACCGGCGAGGGAGTCCAGGAAGCCGGTCTTGATGGCCGGGGGCAGGTCGGCCAGGGCGGCGGGGCTCATCTGGCCGCCCGAGGAGACCATCTTCCCGGCCTCGGCGCCGAACTTCTCGGTCAGGCTGCTGGTGAGGTGGTTGTTGAAGACGGCGCCGAACAGGGCGACGCCGAAGGAGCCGCCGATCGAGCGGAAGAAGGTGCTGGCGCTGCTGGCGACGCCCAGGTCCTTCTGCTCGACGCTGTTCTGGGCGATCAGCATGGTGGTCTGCATGAGGAAGCCCATGCCGAGGCCGAGGACGGCGATGAAGACACCGGTCTGCCAGGCGGGGGTGTGGACGTCCATCAGGGACAGCAGATACATGCCGGCCGCCATCCCCACGCCGCCGAGCACCGGGTAGATCTTGTACTTGCCGGTCTTCGTGATCGCCCGGCCGACGAACAGGGAGACGACCATGGCCGCGCCCATCATCGGCAGCAGGAGCAGGCCCGAGTTGGTGGCGGTCGAGCCCTGCACGGTCTGCTGGAACAGCGGCAGGAAGCTGATCGCGCCGAACATGGCGAAACCGAGCAGGAAGCCGATCCAGGAGATCAGGTTGAAGTTGCGGTCCTTGAAGACGTGCAGCGGCATGATCGGCTCGGGCGCGCGGCGCTCGATCGGGACGAACAGGGCGAGCGACACGACCGCCAGCACGCCCAGCGAGATGATCTGCCAGGAGCCCCACGGGTAGCCGTGGCTCTGGCCGCCCCACGAGGTGAGCAGGACCAGCGCGGTGATGCCGACGGTGAGGACGGCGGCGCCCAGCCAGTCGATGCGGTGCTCGGTACGGCGCTTGGGCAGGTCGAGCTTGAGGAACAGCCAGGCCAGCGCGATGCCCCCGAGCGGCAGGTTCACGTAGAAGGCCCACCGCCAGTCGAGATGGTCGGTGATGAATCCCCCGGCCAGCGGACCGGCGATCATCGCCAGCGACATGATCGCGGCCATGATGCCCTGGTACTGGCCGCGCTCCCGGGGCGGGACCAGGTCGCCGATGATGGCCATGACGCCGACGATCAGACCGCCCGCGCCCAGACCCTGCACCGCGCGGAACGCGATCAGTTCGGTCATGCCGCCGTCGACGCCGCCGAACAGGGCGGAACCGGCCATGCCGCAGAGCGCGGAGCCGACCAGGAAGATGACGATCGAGCCGAGGAAGATGTTCTTGCGTCCGTAAAGGTCGCCCAGCTTGCCCCAGATGGGGGTGGAGACGGTGGTCCCCAGCACGTAGGCGGTGGTGACCCAGGTGAAGTATTCCAGGCCGTTTAATTCGCCTACGATGCGCGGCATGGCCGTGCCGACGATCATGTTGTCCAGCATCGCCAGCATCATGGCCAGCATCAGGCCTGGCAGGACGATCATGACCTCTTTCGACCGCGCTGGCGCGGCCGAGGTTTCCGTCATTGGGGGCCCCCTTGATAAACTCTTACTTACTTGCCGACCGGCTAGGTACCGGAGATACGGTAGGGTCCTTACTTGCCGCCCGTCAAGTTGAATAAAAGGGACATAGGTGATCATGAGCGAGCGAACGAGCACGGAGAGTGCGTTCGCCACCGAGACCGGCGACGAGCGTCCACGGGACACTCGCGCGCGCATCCAGGAGATCGCGCTCCGGCTTTTCACCGAGCAAGGCTACGAGGCGACCTCGCTGCGGGAGATCGCCGAGGAACTCGGGGTGACGAAAGCGGCACTGTATTACCACTTCAAGACGAAAGAGGACATCGTCGCGAGCATGATGATCGATCGGGTGTCCTTCATGGACTCCCTGATCGACTGGGTGCGCGACCAGCCGCGCACGTCGGAGGTCCGGCGCGAGGCCATCCGGCGTTATGCCGACTGGCTGCACGCGGGCAGCCAGACCCAGATCATGCGCTTCATGGAGCGCAATCAGACGGCGCTCAAGGACCATCAGACCATGGGCCAGATGCGCGGGAAAATGCTGACCTTGATGGGGTTCTTCGTCGACAGCGACGACTCGCTGGCGGTCCGGCTGAAGCGGACGCTGGCCGTGTTCGCGCTGCATGCGGTGTGGTTCATGATGCCCGACGTGACGGACGCCCAGCGTGCCGACACGTCACTGGAGGTCGCCCTGGAATTGATCGACGCCTCGGATGGTTGAGGCGGACGAAAAGGAGGTGGCGACCATGCTCTTTGGTGCGCAACATATTGAAAGGTATCTGGCCACGGATGGCCAGGAAGGCCACGACTGGCAGGGCACGACGGCCGCGCTGCTCACGACCAAGGGCCGCCGCACGGGCAAGCAGCACGTCACGCCGCTGATCTACCAGCGGTATGGGGACGCGTATCTGGTGGTGGCGTCCAAGGGCGGCGCCCCGGAGTCACCGGAGTGGTTCCTCAACCTGGAGGCCAACCCCGAGGTGGAGTTCCAGGTGTTGGGCGAGCGCTTCAAGGCTCGCGCGCGCACGGCCACCGCCGAGGAGAAGCCGGACATGTGGCGGGTGATGGCGGCGGCCTGGCCCGCGTACGACGACTACCAGAAGAAGACCTCGCGCGAGATCCCGGTGGTCGTGCTGGAGCGGGTCTGACAGCGGGAGCTGACATTCCCGTTCGGCGAATGCGGCTGTCGGGGGCAGGATAGGGGGCGTGGACCTCAACCTCACGCGGCGACTGCCGCGGACCGCCGACCCTGATTCCCTGTTCGAGACGTTCGTGCAGTGGAACGAGGAACGTGGTCTGACGCTGTATCCGGCGCAGGAAGAGGCCCTCATGGAGGTGGTCTCGGGCAGCAACGTGATCCTGGCGACGCCGACCGGTTCCGGGAAGAGCCTGGTGGCCGCCGGGGCGCACTTCGCGGCGCTGGCGCGGGATGAGGTCAGCTTCTACACGGCTCCGATCAAGGCGCTGGTGTCGGAGAAGTTCTTCGACCTGTGCGCGGTGTTCGGGACCGAGAACGTCGGCATGATGACCGGGGACGCCTCCGTGAACGCGGACGCCCCGATCATCTGCTGCACCGCGGAGATCCTGGCGCAGGTGGCGCTGGCCGAGGGGGCGCGCGCCGATGTCGGCATGGTCATCATGGACGAGTTCCACTTCTACGCCGAACCCGACCGGGGCTGGGCCTGGCAGGTTCCGCTGCTGGAGCTCCCGCAGGCGCAGTTCGTCCTGATGTCGGCGACGCTGGGCGACGTCGAGCGCTTCGAGAAGGACCTGACCCGCCGCACCGGCCGCCCCACGGCTGTGGTCAAGAATTCGGAACGCCCGGTTCCGCTGGTCTACTCGTACCGGATGAGTCCGCTGCACGAGACCCTGGAAGAGTTCCTGACCACCAACCAGGCCCCCGTGTACGTCGTGCACTTCACCCAGGCCGCCGCGATGGAACGCGCCCAGGCGCTCATGTCCATCAACATGTGCTCCAAAGCCGAAAAAGAATCCATCGCCGCACTTATCGGAAATTTCCGGTTCACCACGAAGTTCGGGCGTGCGCTCTCCCGGCTGGTACGGCACGGCATCGGCGTGCACCACGCCGGCATGCTGCCCAAATACCGCCGCCTGGTGGAACGCCTCGCCCAGGCCGGCCTGCTGAAGGTCATCTGCGGCACCGACACCCTCGGCGTCGGCGTCAACGTCCCGATCCGCACCGTCCTGTTCACCGCGCTCACCAAGTTCGACGGCAACCGCGTCCGCCGCCTGCGCGCCCGCGAGTTCCACCAGATCGCGGGCCGCGCCGGCCGCGCCGGATTCGACACCATCGGGTATGTCGCCTGCCAGGCCCCCGACCACGTCATCGAGAACGAGCGCGCCCTCGCCAAGATCGGCGATGACCCCAAACGCCGCCGCGGCTACGCCCGCAAGAAGCCCCCGGAGGGTTTCGTCAACTGGAGCGAGGAGACCTTCGCCAACCTCCAGGCGGCCGAACCGGAACCGCTGACCTCCCGATTCAAGGTCAGCAACGCCATGCTGCTGGCCGTCATCAACCGCCCCGGCGACTGCTTCCAGGCCATGAAACGCCTGCTCACCGACAACCACGAAGACCGCAAGTGGCAGCGCCGCCACATCAGCCACGCCATCGCGATCTACCGCTCCCTGCTCGCGGGCGGCATCGTGGAAACCCTCAAGGAGCCCGACGACCAGGGCCGCCGCGCCCGCCTCACCGTCGACCTCCAGCAGGACTTCGCCCTCAACCAGGCCCTGTCCACCTTCGCCCTGGCCACCTTCGAGCTGCTGTCCCCCGACTCCCCCACGTACGCGCTGGACATCGTCTCCATCGTCGAATCCACCCTCGACGACCCGCGCCAGATCCTGCACGCCCAGCTCAACAAGGCCCGCGGCGAAGCCGTCGCCCAGATGAAAGCCGACGGCATCGAGTACGAGGAGCGGATGGAGCTGCTCCAGGAGATCACCTATCCGATGCCGCTGGAGACCCTGCTCTTCGGCGCGTACGAGACCTACCGCCAGGGCCACCCCTGGGTCGGCGACCACACGGTCAGCCCCAAGGGCATCGTCCGCGACATGTACGAACGCGCGATGACCTTCGTGGACTACATCCAGTTCTACGAGCTCGCCCGCTCCGAGGGCACCGTCCTGCGCTACCTCGCCGACGCCTACCGCGCCCTCTCCAAGACCGTCCCCGAACACGCCAAGACCGACGATCTCATCGACTTGATCGAATGGCTGGGCGAGCTGGTCCGCCAGGTCGACTCCAGCCTCATCGACGAGTGGGAGAAGCTCGCCAACCCCTCCGAGGCCCTCGAAACCCGCGACGAACTCGAATCCAAGATCCGCCCGGTCACCGCCAACACGCGCGCCTTCCGCGTCCTGGTCCGCAACGCCATGTTCCGCCTGGTCGAACTCACCGCCCTGGACAAGCAGGAAGAACTCGAAGAGCTCTACCCCGACGTGGACTGGGCCTCCGCCATGGACGCCTACTACGAGGAACACGACGAGATCGGCACCGGCCCCTCGGCCCGCGGCCCCGCCTTCCTCCAGATCGAGGAGGAAAAGGAACTCTGGCGCGTCCGCCAGGTCATCGAGGACCCCGCCGGCCACGGCGACTGGTCCATCAAAGCCGAGGTCGACCTCGCCGCCTCCGACGAGGCGGGCTTCGCCGTCCTCCATGTCAGCGGCCTGAGCCGGATGTAACTCCGCGATCCGGCGGAGCGTCGATCAGCCGTATGGGTCAGCCGCCCGAAGTGGCGTCCTCGGCGTCGGGGGACGGGATGGCCAGTTCGTCGGGGTCGTCGAGCCAGCCGTGTGGGAGCAGAACTTTCTGGCGTTCGCCGCTTTTGCCGCGGGGGCCGTCGGCGGCTTCGCCGGGCCAGGGCTGGGTGTGGTCGAGTTCGGCGAGATGGTCTTCGAGTTCGGCCAGGCTGGTGGAGAGGGCGAGGACGCGGCGGGTTTCGGCGCCTACGACGAAGCCCTTGAGGTACCAGCCGATGTGTTTGCGGAAGTCGGCCACGCCGTACCGTTCGCTGCCGATGACCTCGCAGAGGAGTTCGGCGTGGCGGAGGAGGGTGCGGGTGACCTCGCCGAGGGTGGGGCGGGCGCGGTCGGGGCTGCCGTTGAAGGCGTTTTCCAGGTCGCGGAAGAGCCAGGGGCGGCCGAGGCAGCCGCGGCCGACGACCACGCCGTCGCAGCCGGTGTGGGCGACCATGCGGAGGGCGTCGTCGGCGGTCCAGATGTCGCCGTTGCCGAGGACGGGGATGTCGGGAACCGCGTCTTTCAGGCGTTTGATGGCGTCCCAGTCGGCGGCGCCGCCGTAGTGCTGCTTGGCGGTGCGGGCATGGAGGGCGATGGCCGCGATTCCCTCCTCGGCGGCGATCCGGCCCGCGTCCAGATATGTCAGGTGATCGTCGTCGATGCCTTTACGCATCTTCATCGTCACCGGCAGACCGCCCGCGTTCGTGACGGCTTCGCGCAGGATCGCCCGCAGGAGCCTCCGCTTGTACGGGAGCGCCGACCCGCCGCCACGTCGCGTCACCTTGGGCACGGGGCAGCCGAAGTTGAGGTCGATATGGTCGGCCAGATCCTCTTCCGCGATCATTCGAGCGGCCTTGCCGATGATGGCCGGGTCGACTCCGTACAACTGGAGGCTTCGGGGGCGTTCGTGCCGGCCGAATCTGATCATTTCGAAGGTCAGCGGGTTGCGCTCGACCAGGGCGCGCGAGGTGATCATCTCGCAGACGAAGAGGCCGCCGCCCTGCTCGCGGCAGAGGGTGCGGAAGGCGATATTGGTGATTCCGGCCATCGGGGCGAGCACCACCGGCGGCCACACGTCGAGCGTCCCGATTTTCACCATGCCATTGTCCCGTCTTTGAGCGGGTCCTCGGGTTACAAGATCGCGTTATGGCCGATAATCTGAGGTCTGGAGCGGTCGGGGAGGCGTCCATGTTGTTGCGGCTGCGTATCGCCGTGCCGGATCGTCCGGGTTCGCTAGGTCAGGTGACCAGCGCGCTCGGGTCGGCCGGTGCGGACATCACCCAGGTCATCGTGCTGGAACGCGGCGACGGCCGGGCCGTCGACGACTTCACCGTGTACTGGCCGGACGCGGCGCCGCGCGAATACCTGATCAGCGCCCTGGAAGAGCTCGACGACATCAAGATCGAAGGCGTCTGGTCCACCCGGGAAGCGCCCGGCACCTACCCGGAACTGGAAATCCTCAAGTTCCTGACCACGGCCGGCGAACGCGCCCTGGCCACCCTCATCGACTCGATGCCGGTCCTGTTCAGCGCCGACTGGGCCGCCGCCGGAACCGAACGTACGCCCCGGGAAACCGTCTACTCCAGCTGGCGTGCCCCGGAAACCATCCCGTATCCCGCCGAAACCCCGTCCAGGCCGACCGCGTCGACGCTCGAATCCGGCCTGCATCTGATCACGGCGCCGCTGCCGCCGCTGGCCCTCTCGCTGGTGCTGGCCCGCGCGGAAGGCCCCGACTTCCACCGCATCGAGGTGCACCGGCTCACCCGCATCCTGGAAATCTTCCTGATGCTGCCCGCCATCGAGCGGGGCGCCGACCGGGCGTTCCGCAACCTCGCCACGCGGGTGCAGGATTAACGGCGGCTGACGAAAACCCGCTAGAATCCGAGGGTCGCCGCGAGGCGTGCGCGGAAGTGGCTCAGTGGTAGAGCATCACCTTGCCAAGGTGAGGGTCGCGGGTTCGAATCCCGTCTTCCGCTCGCAGATCTTC
Source organism: Acrocarpospora sp. B8E8 (assembly GCF_039871605.1). Lineage (NCBI taxonomy): Bacteria > Bacillati > Actinomycetota > Actinomycetes > Streptosporangiales > Streptosporangiaceae > Acrocarpospora > Acrocarpospora sp. B8E8. The sequence continues at coordinate 54,101 of NZ_JBDPLV010000067.1, forward strand.
CCCGGTGGAGTGGCCGAGAGGCGAGGCAACGGCCTGCAAAGCCGTGTACACGGGTTCAAATCCCGTCTCCACCTCTCGTGACTGGGACCTGCTGGTCGCAAGATCCGCCTTTGGCGGCTTGCTCCCAGCGGGTCCCTTCGTCGTTTACACGGGGGGCGACCCCCCGAGCCCCCCGATGTGGGGGCACAGCCCCCCACGCCCCCATAGGTTGCTAGCGCGGTTGCCGTGGTCGAGTAAGTGAGCAGTAGCTCCCGCCTCGAAACGATCGTTTTTCGCGCGTTTGGCCAGGGTGCCCGTACACGACGCCCCGGCCCACGCGTCCATCAGGAAATTAACGAGAAACCCGTCCTATACACGGCCGCACTGCAATTGCCCTGGCCAGGCAAAATTTCTCATTCATAGACCCGCGAGTCCGCGTGCAGGTCACGCCCGAGGCGGATGGTGATGAACTCGTTGTTGTCGGCCACGCCCGCGGTGCGGCCGTTCGAGAACGGGTAGTTGTTGTCGTCCAGGACGCCGAGGGTGCGGTCGTCGAGGATGACGACGTCCTCGATCGTCTGGAACGGGAAGCGGAAGGTGTCGCCGAAACCGCCGATGTGCCGGGGGTTGGCGATGTCGAGCAGGTCGGCGACGAGGGTCTTCTTGACGCCGTGGTTGCTCAGGGTCACCTCGAAGATCTTCTTGAACGCGGCGGCGTCGCCCTGGCCGTTGTCCCGCTCGATGACCAGGAACCGGCGCTTGTCGATCGCGATGAAGTCACCGATCGCGTTCGACGGCGAGTCCAACTGGTAGGCCCAGCGCTGGCCGGTGTACGCGCGACGGCGCAGGTCGAACTCGTTGATCCGCAGCGTGCCGGCCGGGTCGCCGGTGACCGTGCCCTCCAGCAGCGGGTAGAGCGTGCGCCCGTCCACCGACCGGGCCATGCCCTCGAAACCCTTGCTGCCGCCGAGGTTCGGCGTGCCTCCGTTGAGGTACGGATTCTCCGGCGCCTGCACACCCGGCAGCGCGATCGGCGCCTCCAGCAGCTTGCCGCCGGCCGAGAAGTGCAGCAGGAACGGGCCGAACTCGTCACCGATCCAGTACGTGCCGTCGCTGGTGCGCACGATCGACTCGACGTCGAAGTCGGAGCCGGTGAGCTTGCGGTCCTGGCGGGTCAGCGGGAAGGGCACCTTGCCGTACGGGTCGGTCAAGTTGAAGCCGCCGAGCACCTCGATCGTGCCGTCCCGGAAGGAGGGCTTGATGTGGTGCACGCGGAGCAGGAAGTCGGAGCTGTTGGCCTTCGCGCCGTAGCCGTTGTCGGAGAGCGCGAAGAAGGTGCCGTCGTGGTTGCGGACGATGCCGCTGAAGCCCTGCACCGGCTGGCCGGGGAACGGCGGGGTGATGCCGTTGCTCGGCGCCGTCCCCAGGAGGGAGCCGGAGGGCTCGCTGCCGGGGACGTAGGTCTGCGCCGGCAGGGAGGCGAAACCGGTGAGCGTCGCCCTGCCGTACTGGCCGTGCCGGGAGGGGTCGGCCTGGGCGGGCACGGCGACGGCGAGGGTGAGCGCCACCGTACCCAACATGATCAATGTTCTTCTCATGTCGGGCACGTTAGGGGTTCCCGGTGACAGCCGCCCTAACTTCAGGTGGCGTTGCCGGTGATGTCAGGGCTCAACTGCCTGGCTGGGCGGGTTCCGGGGTGCCGTTGGGCCAGATGCAGGTCGAGGTGGCGGCAAGAGTGGGCACATCGTCTGCCGTCCAGCCGAGCGTGACGTAGAAGTCGTCGGGGCGGGTGCGTCCGTAGACGACGAGGCCGTCGGCCGATACCCCGTCGATGACGTGTCCTTGCTGCTCCCAGTAGGTTTTCACGCGCTGGGCGACCTCGGTGACGCGATCCTTGGGTATGCCCCGGAGGAAGTATTTCCGGTTGACGATGATGCGTTCCTCGGAGCCGCCGTCGGTGGGGTCGAGGCAGAGGTCGTCACCGAGACTGGGTTCGAACAGTTCGAGCTTCTTGGGGATGTCGATGGCGGATGCGGCCTCGTTGATGAGCTGCTCCACCCGGGCGAGCGCCTGGGCTTTCGTGATCGTCGGCTTGTTGGATGACGTGGTCATGGTGCCCCCTTTCAGAGCTTCGCCTGAGGCGCAGCCGGAGAGGAGCACGGCTCCAGCGATGATCAACCTGAGGGGGTGAAACATCTAGCCTCCGGGCGGGGTCGGCGCCGGTTGCGGCGATGGCGATGGCGTTGCCGTCGGAACCTCCGCAGGTTGGGCAGGCGAGGTGGGCTCTGGCGGGGTCGGCGAAGGTTGCGGAATGGGAGTGGGTATCGGTGGCAGGATCTTTGTTACGCGATGGTACTGACCGTTGATCAGGTAGCCCATATTCGCCAGTGACTGCGAGTCCGCGTTCCAGCAGCTGGAGTGAGCAGCGAAGTCATAATCGATGAGGCCCTTCTTAGGCCCGTCAACCACAAACTGATGCGCGCCGAAGGAGAAGTCGCTGGGATCGGTGCCGAATGGGCCGTCCATGTCGGGAAGCACCGGTGACAGGCCTCCTCCGAGGGCTTTCTCGACGCTGGCCGGGACTCGGCCGAAGTCGGCTACCGGGTCCTGGGGCGCCTCACCGACCCACACCTGGTCGACGCCCAGTTCCTTCGCCGCTGAGGCGCCCACCCCGGGACTTCCTACCAAGATCAGCTGGTCGGCGAAGTTCCCCGCCCTTCGTCGCGCCGCGAACCCCGCGACCAGGGAGCCATAGCTGTGTCCCAGCACCGTGAACCGCGGATCGGCCCCCACCTTGTGCGCGGCGTTGAGCCCGTCGGTGAAGGAGACAAGCGACTTCGAACCTTCCGCGGCGACGTACGGGGCCGACACCGAACGATCGGCCAGGAACGCGCTGAGATCCAGCTGCGGGGCCTCATATTCGAACCACGCGATCGAGGCGATCTTCTTTTGGTCAGCCGAGGAGATGGCCTGCTTCCAGAGCGTGGAGGCTCGCATGACGTCTCCGTAGATGCCTTCCAGCTTGGTACCGGTGCCTGGCACTGACGTGATCACCGAGTCGGCGGTGTCCGGGTCGCCGAAGGAGATGGCGGTCCGGCCGAGGCAGCCGAGGCCGATGCTGAGCAGGAGCGCCGGCGGGCGTCCGTCGCGTTCGCCGAGTGCCAGGCTCTTGTTGACCTCGTCGATCTGCCGCAGCTTCAACTCCAGCGTTGCTATTTCGGCCTTCGCCGCTTCCGCTGAGCGGCGTAGTTGTTCCAGGCGCTGGGTGATCTCGGTGTGTTGTGCGGTCAGATAGCCGCGGTTGGCGCGGTCGCGGGTGGCGGCGGGGAGGCCGTTGAGGCCGCCGATCAGGTTCGGGGCGGTGGCGATCAGGTGTTCCTGGGTCTGTTTGTCGAGCAGGTGCCACCAGGCGTTGAAGCGGGCGGCCAGGGTCGGGTCCTTGCCGGTGCGCTGGAAGGTGAGGAGCAGAGCCAAGGCCTTCTTGTCGCCTGTCGCCGCGAGGGTGAGGGCTTTCGCGGCGCCGGCCGAGTCGGGGGCGAAGCCGCCGAACAGGCCGAAGGCCGCCATCGCCGGGGAGGTCAGGCCGGGGGCGGTCTCCTGCCGCTGCAGGATCGCGAGCCGTCTTTTCAGGTCGGGCACTTGTTTGGCGGCCCAGGCTCCGGCGTCGGCGACCTGCCGCTCGGGGCCGGAGGGGACGCAGGCGGTCAGCAGTTCCGCTGACAGGCGGTGGGCCGCCTCGGGCAGGTATCGGGCGGCGCGGTCCAGGTCCTGCACCAGGCGGGTCATCGCCTCCACGTTCATCCCGGCGAACCCGTCCGGGACCGCGGCCGACATCACCGCGATCGACGTGGCTAGGGACGGCGACCGCGCGTGACCGCCTTGGGCGCGGATCCGCTCGGCGATCTCGTCGGCCGTGCTCTGGAAGCCCCGTTGCATCCGGATTCGCTGCTCGGCCAGTTCCTGGGAGAAACGAACGGCTCCGCCGCCGACCCAAGAATGGGCGGCCATGTAACGCATACACGAATCGAGTGCGGAGACGTGTTCATCCGCCAGCCGTACCACCCGGGACAATGTTGCTTCTAGCCCGGCCGTGTCAGCCGCCACGACAGGCAACTGTGTCACAACCAGGTCGTGTGCGGCAATCAATCATGCAAAGCCGATATGAAAGATGGTTTGATGCTGTTGGAAGCTGTCCGACCGCTAGACCCTTCGCATCGGCAGGGGGGACGTTGCCCACTTCTCCCAGACTGTTGGGGGGCTTTCTGTGAGTTGTGCGCTGTGGTCTTGTGCGGCCGATGTGCTGATGTTCATGACTTCGGCTACTCGCTGGATGGTTCCGCCTGCGGTGATGTAGGCGCGGATGACTCCGTCGCGGGCTCCCTGGAGGCGGGGCGGAAGGCGGTCGAGGCCGCGGAGTGCGGCGGCCCAGTCGCCGTGTGTCGGGGCGGGTGTGCCGGGGTCGCGAGAATTGATGTTGGTGCGAAGCATGGCCATGGCCCACAAGCAGCTGTCGAGGATTTCGGCCATGAGTAAGGCGTCCCGGCCGATGTTCTCCGCCTCAGATGGAGTCAACCTGATGGTGATCTCCATTCCGCCGTTGTTTTGATCGTCGCCAGGCCGATGGGAAACGGTCATTTGATCCTCCAGTGATGACCTCCGATTAGAGCATCACATCACAGATCCGATCGCCGGCCGCGATGACCGTCAGATATTCGGAGGGCCTGAATGCTCCAGGCCCTCTGGGTGTGCTACGGGGTGGGAAATCGGCTGGTGAAGGTGTGGGTGCCGGAGCCGATTTCTTTGGGTGGGGTGCCGGGCACGGCCCCGGCATCTCGAAGTTTTGACCGGGTTTGATGGCTCTCCGAAGTTAGGCGGGAACGGAGCGGTTTCGGCTCCCACGGGTGGTGGCGCAGCGTGACCGGAGGCGCTGGTTGATCGGGTTGCGGAAGCCGTAGGCGCAGCGGGCTTCGAGCTTGATGACCCGGTTGGTGCCCTCGCTCTTGGCATTGCTGATCCCGGTCAGCAGGAATGCCTCGATCTCGGCCCACCAGGAGGCGACGCTTTCGGCGAGCGTGATGAGTTCGGGCAGGTAGGCGTGGTCGGCGCACCAGGCGTAGAAGGCGTGCAGGCGATGGGCGATCACCGAGCGGGGTGGGTTCGTGCGGGCCAGGGCGAGTAGGTGGCGCAGCTTCTCCTTGGCGTGCCAACCGGCCAGGATGTGCCTGCCGTAGGTGCCGATCCGGTTCAGGTCGCGTTCCAGGACGGCGAGGTGATCGTCGGTGAGGTCCTCGCGGTTGGAGCGCAGCAGCCGCCGATGGTCGTATTCGGGGTCGCCGGCCCGGCCGCGGCGGTCGCGCATCTTCCAGGTCAGGCGGCGGCGCAGCTCGGCGAGCTTGCTGTTGGCGAGCTGTACGAGATGGAAGTGATCGACCACGATGACGGCGTGGGGCAGCGCGGCCCGGACCGCGCAGCGGAAGGTCTGGCACATGTCGATCGCCACATGGGTGACCGCCATCCGCCAGGCCTGGGGGCGGGCGTTCAGCCAGGTCGCAACCGTCGTCGACACGCGGCCCTCGACTTGGCCGAGCAGTCCCTGACCCCCGGCGATGTCGGTGAAGCCGACATGCCAGCGGTCCGCGACCAGCACGTACTTCCCGGTGTCGGGGTTTTGTTCCCAGCGGGGACGGCCGCGCCGGATCTCGTCGATTCCGATGACAGGGGTGGGTTCCGGCTCCTCGGGCAGCACCTCGGCGGCGTAGCGGCGAAGTTCACGCATCGCGATCGGCCAGGAGAGCCGGTGGTCACGGGCGGCCTGGGCGACGGTGCGTCCACCGTCGGCGATCGCACGCCCGCAGGCGCCGCGCAGTCGAGCGGTCGTCCGCATCCCGGCGGCGACCTGGGAAATCTGTTCGGTGAACGACTTGCGTGGGCACAACGACTCACGGCAGCTCCAGCGGACTTTGTGCCACAGCAGGGTGAATGGCCTGCCGCCCGCGCACAGGTCCCGCGGCCTGGTGATCTTCCGATCCTTGACGGTGACGGAGAAGGCGCCGCAGGTCGGGCAGGCGCGGGCGGTGTCATCGGAGGTCAGGACGTGGACAGCGCGATACCCGTCATCGCCGCGTTCGACCTTCACGACGTGCAAGCCCTCCAGGTCCAGCAGGAGTGTCGCGTCGTTGGGGGTCTCGATAGTGTTGTACACGTCCGTGGTTCCTTGGGGGTTGGCTGCGTAGAGAACAGCCATGATCCACAAGGGCCACGGGCTTCGCACATCCAGGGCTGGCCACGCCACGCCCCGGCCGTCACTCAACGTGACCATCGGTAGGACGAGAACGCCCAGCTTCCCGCTCAAGATCGAAGACCCGGTTTGATTCCTTGCGCGCGAGTGGCTGCGCCTCTACCGCTGGTAATAACTGACCCAATTCGGGCATGGAAACGGGCACGACTCCCGAAGATCGAGGTTCTCACACCAATCGATCCGGGAGGAAGCC